>JAUNRO010000209.1 GCA_030544185.1 Propionibacteriaceae bacterium
GGGGCAGGGGCGTTCGGCGGAGTATCCGGTGGCGGGGCGGTCGAACCGGCCGCGCCCGGCTGTGCGGGCTGATCTGGCTGCGGGTGGTCGGGGTCGGGCTGGGGCTGGTCGCTCATCGTCTTTCCTCGTCCGTGGGTATCGTTACCGAGCCTAGGCGATCTGTCCCACAAGACGGCGCCGGACGCGGGGCCATGCTCAGTACATTGGAGCTGTGAGCGAATCGACCGACCGGCGCAGGGTGGCCATTGCCTGCCAAGGTGGCGGGAGTCATACCGCGTTCACCGCCGGGGTGTTGAGCCGGTGTTTCGAGGCCGACTCCCTGACCGATCACGAGTTCGTCGGGTTGAGCGGCGCCTCCGGAGCAGCGGTGTGTGCGCTCGTGGCGTGGTCCGCGCTCGTCCGGGGCGAGCCGGAGCGGGCCAGCGCTCTGCTGGAGCGCTTCTGGTCCGCGACCTCCACCTCTCTGCCGGTCGAGCGCGTGCTCAATTCGATGATGCTGTGGGGATCCCGGGTCGCCGAGCAATTCGGCGCCGCCTCCCTCAGCCCCTATGACTCCTTCCTGTCGGCCTGGAGCACCGAGCACCTGCGATCCATGGTCCGGTCGGTGATCGACTTCGAGACCCTCGACGACCTGGGCGCCGCACCCAAGGCCCCGCTGCTGCTGCTCGGCGCGGTCGAGGTTGTCTCCGGCTGCTCGAAGACGTTCAACAGCCGAGCCGGCGAGATCAACGCCGATGCCGTGCTCGCGGCCGCCGCGATCCCGAGCCTGCTGCGTTCGGCCGGCAACCAGCGCAGCGCCTACTTCGATCCGATGGTCGCCCACAACCCCCCGGTGCGCAGCCTGATCGACGCCGCCCCCGATGAGCTCTGGGTGATCCAGGTGAACCCGACGTCGATCGACTATGAACCGTCGTCGGTCGCCGAGATCACCTATCGTCGCAGCGAGCTCGCCAGCAATTTGGCGCTGCTGCAGGAGCTCGGCTCGATCGAGATGTTCGATGAACTGATCGCCCGCGGGGAGCTCAAGTCCGAGCGGGTCCGCCCCATCACGATCCGCCTGCTGGAGATGCAGCGGCCACCCAGCGACGTCCGCTGGAGCCGCAACTCCAAGCTCAATCGCGACCCGCGGTTCATCCGTGAGCTGATCAATCTCGGCAAGGATCAGGCCAGCGACTTCCTCGCGGCCATCGCCTTCGAACACGCCTGGCAGAGCCGCGACGGCGACCACATGCTTGATCACGTCGCCCAGGGCGCCCGGATCTGCGTCAACCTGCCCGACTGGCAGCTGCCGCTCACCAGGGATCCCGATGCCGTCGAGCGGTTCTTCACCGAGGAGCTCCCCCGCCGGGTCGCCATCGATCTGACCCGCAAGCGCGTCTATCGCACCGCGGTCACCTGGGAGGTGCGCCCGGATCAGGACGTGTTCGCGCGGGGACTCGCCGAAGTCACGTTCCGAGATGGTTTGATTACCCACTTCGCCCTCACGCAGCATTGAGCCAGCGCACGCCCACGGCCTTGCTGCTCGCCACGTCCGCCTCTTCGATCTGTTCGCGGGGCGGTCACCGGCCGACTCACATCGTCGGCGCCGCTTCGCCTCAGCAAGGGAAGGACACATGGCAACCCAGCTGGCTGGTCCCGACCGGGGTTTCCCGGCGCACGCGCGTGAGGTCGAGGAGGTGCTGGCCACCTCCCCCCACGGACCGGATGGGCTGACCACCAGCACCGCCGCCGAGCGGCTCGAACGCCACGGTCCCAATGCCTTGCCGGCGCCGGAGCAGGAGTCCCGGCTCCAACGCTTCGCCCGGCAGTTCAACGACCCGATGATCTTCGTGCTCCTCGGGGCGGCCGTCTTCACCACCATCCTGGGGCACATCTTCGACACAATCGTGATCGTCGCGGTCGTCCTGATCAACGCAATCGTCGGTTATGTCCAGGAGGGCAAGGCCGCTGATGCGCTGGAGAGCCTGCGCAGCATGCTCCAGCTCGAGGCCCGCGTCCGGCGTGATGGTTCGTGGACCACCCTGCCCGCCGAGGACCTGGTCCCCGGTGACGTGGTGCGGCTGGCCGCCGGCGACCGGATCCCGGCCGACGTGCGCCTGATCGAAGAGACCAACCTGCGCATTGAGGAGGCGGCGCTCACCGGTGAATCCCTGCCGGTCGAGAAGGACCCCGCTCCCGTGGCCGAGGACGCCGAACTCGGCGACCGCTCGTCCATGGCGTACGCCGGAACCATGGCGGTCAGCGGCAGCGCCCAGGGCCTGGTCGTGGGCACCGGATCGGACACCGAGATCGGCCGGATCACCTCGATGCTCGCCGAGGTCGAGACCATGGCGACGCCGCTCACCCGAGCGATGGCCAAGTTCTCGAAGCTGCTCGCGGTCATCGCCGTCGCCATGGCCCTGGCCATGGCGCTGGTCGCCGGTCTGGTCCACCACTATGCGTGGGCGGAGCTGGTGATGGCCGCGATCAGTTTCGCGGTCGCGGCCATTCCCGAGGGACTGCCGGCGGTGCTGACGATCACACTCGCGCTCGGCGTGCAGCGGATGGCCAACCGCAAGGCGATCACCCGCCGGATGGGTTCGGTGGAGACGCTCGGCTCGGTGACCACGATCTGCTCGGACAAGACCGGGACACTCACCCGCAACGAGATGACGGTGCGCACGGTGGTGACCCCGGCCGGTGAATACGTGGTGTCGGGCAACGGTTATGCCCCCGACGACGGCGACATCCGCCACCCGGACGGTGAGCCGGCCACGCTCGGCCACCACACCGACCTCTTCGCGATGGCGGAGGTTGCGGAACGGGCCAACGACGCGACCGTCCAGCGCCACGACCACGACTGGGCGATGGCGGGCGACCCGACCGACGGCGGCGTACGCACTTTCGCCCTCAAAGCCGGTGCCTCGGGCGGCGACGCGAACCGGCTGGCGGTGGTGCCGTTCGACTCGGCCTACAAATACATGGCGACCCTCGACGAGCACGGCCGCAAGGACGGCGAACTGGTCATCCATCTCAAAGGTGCGCCCGACCGGCTGCTCGACCGCTGCGACCGCCAGGGCCTCAGCCTGGGCGACACCGAACCGCTCGACCGAGCCCATTGGGAGGCCGAGATCGGCCGGCTCGGCGACCAGGGCCTGCGCGTCCTGGCCGCCGCCGCCAAGCCCGCCGATCCATCGATGACCACGCTCGAGCCGGCGGATGTCGATGCCGGCGGGTTCGTGTTCCTTGGGCTCTATGGCATCATCGACCCGCCCCGGGCCGAGGCCATGACGGCGATCGGCACCGTCCAGCAGGCGGGGATCGACGTCAAGATGATCACCGGCGACCATGCCGGGACCGCTCGGGCGATCGCCACGGAGATGGGCATCGGCGACCGGGTCATCACCGGGGCCGAGCTGGAACGCGCCACCGACGAGGAATTGCGCGAGATCGTCCGCGATCACGACATCTATGCCCGGACCAGCCCGGAACACAAGCTCCGCCTGGTCACCGCCTTGCAGGCCAACGGCCACGTCGTCGCGATGACCGGTGACGGCGTCAACGATGCCCCGTCACTGAAGAAGGCGGACGTGGGGGTGGCCATGGGCATCAAGGGCACCGAGGCCACCAAGGATGCGGCCGACATCGTGCTGGCCGACGACAACTTCGCCTCGATCGCGGCCGCGGTCGAGATGGGCCGCACGATCTATGACAACCTCAAGAAGTCGATCGTGTTCATGCTCCCGACCAATGGCGGACAGGGCCTGGTGATCCTGGCGGCCATGATCGTCGGGATGACACTGCCCATCACTCCCCTGCAGGTGCTGTGGGTGAACCTGATCACGGCGGTCACGCTGTGTCTGGCGCTCGCGTTCGAGCCGCCCGAGCCGGGCATCATGACCCGCAGGCCTCGCGATCCGAAGGAGTCCTTGCTCAACGCCGAGGCCGTCCTGCGCATCGCCTATGTCTCCGTGCTGATCGGTGGCCTCACGATCGCGGCATTCCTGGCGTCGCAGGACCAGGGCCGCAGCCTCGCCGAGTCCCGCACGATCGCGGTCAACACGCTCGTGGTCGGTCAGATCTTCTATCTGCTGGCCGCCCGCTTCAGCCGGGCAAGGAGCCTGCGCCGCGAGCTGATCACCGCCAACCCGGTGTCCTGGGCGACGATCGCGTTGATGATCGCGCTGCAGCTCGCCTTCGTGCACGTCCCGTTCATGCAGGTCGCGTTCGGCACGACCGCGGTCGGGCTCGGGGACTGGCTGCTGCCGTTGCTCGCGGGCGGGCTCGTCTTCACCCTCGTCGAGGCCGACAAGGGAATCCGGCGGGCGATCGACCGCCGCTGATCGGGCCTGCGCTGGACCAGCCCGGACGGCCTGCTCAGAACAGGCGCCCTCTGGGCGGGCGGGCCCGGCTGCGGAAGAGCTTGCGGACCCGGGGCCGCGGGACCGTCCACCGCGCGGCCTGAGGCAGCGTCCACTGGCGCCAGCGGGCCAGCAGCCCGAGGATCCCGCCGGTGATGATGGCGAGGGCCATGCCGATCGCATATTCGCCCAGCTCCTGGAAGAGCACCATCTCGGCACTCGCGACCACCGAGACGCTGGCATAGAGCGGGCCGTTGAACAGCGACGGAACCTGGTTGACCAGGATGTCGCGCAGCATCCCGCCGCCCACGGCGGTGATCACCCCGAGGAAGATCGCGGGCATCCACTCCAGCCCCGCACCGAGCGCCTTCGCCGCGCCGGTCGCCGACCAGCACCCCAGCGCGAGCGCGTCGGCGACCAGCAGCGCGCGCCGCGTCCAGCCCCGGCCGAAGTCGAGAACGAAGGCCACAAGGGCACCCGCCAACGCCGCACTCAGATAGGCAGGGTCGGTCAGCGCGACCGGGAAGCCGACCTGAAGGAGCGTGTCCCGCAGCATGCCGCCGCCCAGCCCCGAGACGATCGCCAAGACGATGAAGCCGATCAGATCGAACCGCTTGGTGCGGGCGACCGCGCCCCCGAGGAGACCGTTGGCGAACACCCCGGTGACATCCACCACGCGGAACAACAGATCCGCATCCAACTGAATCCAACTCCTCGCGTCGAAGACCACCGGCCCCCGCCGTGGCGAAGGGCATGCGCCGAGTCGATTGTGGCACTTCGCCGGGATTTGGCCCCGGTCGTGTTTCAGTGGCCGGCCTGGGGACGAACCGCTTCGAGGATGCACCTGCTGATCTGATCGAGTTGCTGGACCTGAGCCGGAGTGAGGGCATCGAAGACCAGCTCGCGCACGTCCTCGACATGGCTCGGGGCGAGGTCGCGCAGCGCGGCCAGGCCCGCCTCGGTCAGCGTCGCGAGCGTATATCGTCCATCGACCGGATCGGAACTCCGGCGTACCCACCCCCGGGTCTCCAGCCGGCCCACCATCTGCGACAACCGCGACAACGACGCCTGCGCGAACTCCGCGAGATCGCTCATCCGCAGCGTGCGTTCGGGCGCATCCGACAACCCGGCGAGGACGTGATAATCCACCAGTCCGATCCCTGCCGCCTTCTTGAGGCGCTGGTCCAGCGCCGCGGGGAGCTGGACCGTCACCCCCACGAGAGCCAGCCACGCGGCGCGCTCCTGCACCGTGAGCCAGCGCGGTTGCGGGTTCTGCATTGCCCCAGACTAAGGCTTCAGCGTTGAACTGATTGCCGGTGGCGTTAGTCTCCCAGCCATGACCACCACGCTCGTCGTCGACGCCGCCAACGTCGTCGGGTCGGTGCCCGACGGGTGGTGGCGC
>JAUNRO010000210.1:0-3441 GCA_030544185.1 Propionibacteriaceae bacterium
CGGGCGTGCTGGTGGTGGGCCTGCTCTGGCGGCAACTGACCGAATATTCGGTGGCCCGGGGTGACTCGACGCGCTTCCCCAACTCGGCCCGCGTGATGCTGGCGCTCGCGAACATGACGCTCGTGAGCCTTTCGCTGGCGACCTTCGCTCTGTCGGCCGGCCATACCAGCGCCGCCAGCCCCGAGCTGTTTGCGAGCGTCGGTGACTCCCACCTGGGGGGTGCGCTGTTCACGGCCTCGATCCTGGCGGGGGTGCTGCTGGCGCTGCGGGGCCGCGAAGGTGGCGAGCTCTCGCCGGGTTCCGAGGTCTGGCACAGTTCCGGGGCACCCGGGGACTATGGTCGTTCCAACAGCGCGGAGACGAGGGTGTCCCCCGCCCCCAAGGAGGAATCGTGACCAAGTGGATCCCCCCGGGCCCGGCCCTGCTGGTCTGTCCGGGCAACAAACCGGAGCTGTTCGACAAGGCTGCCGAGCGCGCCGATGCGGTGATCCTCGACCTCGAGGATGCGGTCGCCCCGCGCGACCGGGACGCCGCCCGCGAGGCCGTGGCGGCCAGCCGGCTCGATCCGGCGCAGGTGATCGTCCGGGTGAACCCGACGGACAGCCCTGATCACGAGGCCGACCTGGAGTGTGTCCGGGCGACCGAATATGCGTGTGTGATGGTCGCCAAGTCAGAGAAGGCCGACGACATCACCAGCGTCGCCGCCCGCACCCGGGCCTGTGTCCTGGCGCTGGTGGAGACCCCGCTCGGCATCGTCCGGGCCGAGGAGATCGCCGCGGCGCTGGGCTGTGGCGGGATGACGTGGGGCGCGGAGGATCTCGTCGCGGCGATGGGTGGGCGCGCCAGCCGGTTCGACCACCTGCTGCGCGATGCCCCGAACGGCCAGCCCGAACGCCTGCATGCCGCGGCCGGTGCGCGGCCCGGTGCCTATCGGGACCTGTTGCGATATGCCCGTGCGCGCGTCGCGATGGCGGCCGCCGCCTTCGGGCGCTGGGCTGTGGACGGCGTGCACATGGACTTCACCGATCTGGATGGCCTGCGGGCCGCGGCGCTGGACGCCTTTGCCCAAGGCTTCGCCGCGACGGCCTGCATCCACCCGGCCCAAGTGCCGGTGATCCGTGAGGCCTATACGCCGGCGGAGGAGGATCTCGCCTGGGCCCGGCGAGTGCTGGCGGCCGCCGAGGAACATGGGGGTGCGGTCGAGCTCGACGGGCGGATGGTCGACGGCCCGATGTATCGCCAGGCCGAGGTCCTCCTGCGCCGCATCCCCTGAGGAGCTGCTCCCGCTCAGCCGATCGGGCCGCGGAACTGCATGATGCCGTGGTCCGCGGTCCCCCCGTCGATCATGATCGTCACGGTCTCGAAGCCCTCGCTCGGCATGGCAAAGCCGAAACGCGCCCGCGCGGCCTGACCGGGCTCGGCCGTGCCGGCGAACCGGTCGCCGACCGCGCCGGTCGAGTCGACGATCATCGGGGCACCGATCTCGTCGTAGTAGCCCCACACCCGGATCGGCGCCAGGTCGAACGCCGTGTCGGAGCCGTTGGTGACCGTGATCTCCGCGGTCACCACGTGGCCGTCGGTGCCCTCGGCCCCGGTCTGGGTGGAGGTTGCCTCGCCCGCCGCTATCGACGACACCTCGAAGCGCACGCCGTCGTCGAACACCGCCGCCTGGTCCAGGGTGAACTCGGCGCCCGAGGGCGGATCGACCGGTGGATCGGTGCGGATCTCATTGGGGTCGATGCTCCGGAATCCGCCCGGTGCGTCCGGCGGTGCCTGCGGCGGGGTGCCGCACCCGGTGAGGATGAGTACGCCGACGGCGCACGTCGCCGCCAGCCCCTGTTGCACCAGCCTCTGCATTCGCAAACCCCCGACGTAGAGGTCCCAAACTATCCCTCGATCGGCGGTGGCGGCGGGTGCGACACGGGCGGGTCAGCCGCGTCTGAGCAACCTGCGCAGGACGAGCCGATAGGCCCGACGGGCGACGGCGGTCACGATCGGGTCGGCGACTCTGGACAGCCCACGGACGGTGATGTGCTGATGCCAACAGACGATCGAGGCGCCATCGCCGGCCGGCGCCACGGTGAGGTCGATCGTGCCGCCGATCCAGCGGCCGGTCTTGCGGATGCGCCACACTCCGGGCCCGGTGGCGACGGGCGGGGCATGCTCCTCCACCACCATCGAATCGTCGACCCGCACCGGCCCCACTCCGGTGCGGGCCGTGAATCCCGCTGTCACGTCGCCGCGCACCACCGTCAGCGGGATCAGCGCGGTGTGGGCGTCGAGATCGAGGACCCGCGCGAAGGCCTCCCCCGCCGGCAGGGCAGGTGTGCACACGACCTCGAACGTCCCCATCAGCGCAGCTTCTTCTCCAGCTTGCGCCGCTCGAACCAATTCGGGTGCCGGACGGTGAACGAACCCATCCCCATCGAGCCGTTGACGACGAGGATCGGGCGGCCCATCGTTGGCTCCTTCGGCACTTTGAGGCTGATCGAGCCGAGGGACTTCCGGACGCCGTCCGCATCGGCCGCCCAGCCCTCCGGCACGACGATCGTGATCGAGCCGAGGTCGCCGTCGATCCAGACGTGGATGACGTTGTGCGGGCTGATCGCCTCGGTGCAGTCGAGGTGAACGCTGCCCACGCCGCCGCGGAGCCGGAGGAACTGCGGGATCTCCCAGTCGCCCTCGCGTTTGTCCGACGACCAACCGGCATCGATGACCAGCGGGTTCTCGGGGGAGCCGCCGACGGGGCCACGCTCCAACGCCACCCCGGTCGGCCAGGTCGGGACGTGCGGCTCGGCCGGCACCGGGGAGGGCGGCGCGGGAGCGAGCTCGATCGAGGGCGGGGTGATCGGGAGGTCCGCGACCACGGCATCGAGGTCACCGAACGTGCGGGCCGCCTGGACGGCGGCGATCCTGCTCTCGAGCTCGTCGTCGGCGAGCCGGCCGTCGGCAGCGGCGTCGCGCAGTGAGGTGAGGACATGGTCGCGGTCGGCGTTGCCGGCGCGAAGATCGCGGGGGTTGGTCATGAGGTCACCCTAGGCAGCGGTCAGGCCGTCCGCACGCGCTGGCCGCTCACGCGAGCGAGGACCATCGTGACGAGGCTGATGATGATCGAACCGAACAGCGCGCTCCAGAAACCATCGACGTGGAAGCCGACGCCGAACAGTCCGGAAACCCAGGAGGCGAGCATCAGGATCCAGGCGTTGACGACGAGCAGGAACAGGCCGAGCGTGAGCGCGATGAGGCAGCCGGTGAGGGTCGTCAGAATCGGCCGGACGACCGCGTTGAGTGCGCCGATGATGGCGGCGACGATGATCAGGGTGAGCGCCTGACCGGCGAGCGTCGAGCCTGCCACGGTGATGCCGGGGATCAGCCAGGCGGCGACGGCGACGGCGAGAGCGGTGGCGATGATCTGCAGAAGCGTGCGCATGAGCCCAGTCT
>JAUNRO010000210.1:3451-5709 GCA_030544185.1 Propionibacteriaceae bacterium
GGCCCCGAGCCATCGGGAAGGGCACCCAACTTCCCCTGGCCGGTGATGCGTCAGCCCGCCGTCAGCCCGCGGCGGTGGTCAGGCGTCGGGTCAGCTCCACGACGGCCTGCTCGCGGTGCACCGACCGGTCGAGCCGCTCGTCGGCGAAGGAGCCGGCAATCGGATGCAGCATCACCTCGTCCACCTCGAACTGCTGCGCCAGCGCGCGCACCTGCTCGGCGACCCGGTCCGGCGTACCCACCAGCCACGACCGGCTCAGCAGCGCCAGCCCCTCGTCGGTGGGCGGGTTCTGCTCGCGAGCCGACTCGACGGTGTGCAGCTCACGCAGCGGCTGCCCGGTCCGCAGACCCGCCATCTGCAGCTGATAGGGCCGGGCGAGCGCCCAGGCCTCCTCGTCGGTCTCCGCCGTGACTACGTTCACGGTCAGGAACGTTCGGGGCTGGCCCTCCCCCGCCCAGCCCTGCCGATAGAGCTCGAGCGCCGCCGCCGTGCCTTGGCCGGAGAAGTGGTGGGCGAACACATAGGGCAGCCCGAGCTGCGCGGCGAGCCGCGCCGAATAGTCCGAGGAGCCGAGCAGCCACACCGGCGGCGCCGCGACCGCGTGGGGCGTCGCGACGATGTCGAACGGCCGCCCGCCGATCTCCAGCCGGGCGCCCCCGGGGGACATGAACGCGATCACCTGCTCCACATAGGCCGGGAAGCGCCGCACGATCTCGTCGTCGCTGGCGCCGTTGCGCAAGGTCCAGGAAGTGACGGGGTCGGTGCCGGGCGCGCGGCCGATGCCGAGGTCGATGCGGTCGGGGTATGCCGCCTCGAGCGCCGCGAACTGTTCCGCCACCGCCAGCGGTGCGTGGTTGGGGAGCATCACCCCGCCGGAGCCGACACGAATCCGTTCGGTCTCCGCAGCGAGCAGGGCGATCAGCACCGCCGGTGAGGTCGAGGCGACCGAGGCCGCATTGTGGTGCTCCGCGACCCAGAACCGGTGGGCGCCGGCTTCCTCGGCGGCGCGGATCAGCCGCCGAGCGGCGGCGATGGCCTGGGCGGTCGTCTGTCCCCTGCGGACGGGAATCAGGTCGAGGACGGACACGGTCAGCGCAGCGGTGGTCATGTCGGGACAACCCCGGGCCTTGGCCGATTGTTCCCCGGGATCAGCGCGATCGAGCGGCTGGAGCGCCACGTCACCGCGGCCGTCGAGACCATGGGCGGCACCATGGAACGCAAGGTGCAGAACGCCTGAACCCACCCGTTAGCCTCGGGCGCATGGTGCATCCCGAGAACGGCAGCCAGCCGACCAGCCCCGACGACCCGATCAACGCCGAGCTTCGTGCCGACGTCCGCCGCGTGTCGACGATGCTCGGCCAGTCCTTGGCCCGCCATCACGGCCAGGACCTCCTCGACTTGGTCGAGCAGGTCCGCCTGACCACGAAGGAGAGCAAGTCTGGGGACGCCGATGCCGTCGAACGCGTGCGCGGTCTGCTCGCCGAGCTGCCGCTCCCGCGCGCCACCGATCTCGTCCGCGCGTTCGCCACCTATTTCCACCTCGCCAATGCTGCGGAGCAGATCCACCGGGTGCGGTCGTTCGCGACCCGGGCGGAGGCGGACGACTGGCTCCCCGGCACGGTCCGGGAGATCGTCGCCGCCGGCGGGCCGGAGCTGCTCGCCGAGGGCGTGGCCGCGCTGGATGTCCGCCCGGTCTTCACGGCGCACCCGACGGAGGCCAGCCGCCGCAGCATCCTCACCAAGCTCCGTCACCTTTCCGACGAGCTCGCTGTGCCCACCGAGCCGGACACTCTTGCCCGGCGCCGGCAGGACCGGGAGCTCGCGGAGTTCATCGACCTGATCTGGCAGACCGATGAGTTGCGCCTGACCCAGCCGACTCCGCTGGACGAGGCCCGCAACGCGCTCTACTACCTGGTCGAGGTCTTCACCGAGACCCTGCCCGGGTTGCTGGGCGAGTTCGGCGACCTGCTCGCCGACCATGGCGTACGCCTCGACCCTGCCCGCCCGGTCGTGCGCTTCGGCTCCTGGATCGGGGGTGACCGGGACGGCAATCCCAACGTCACCCCGGAGGTCACCGCCGAGGTGCTGCGGCTGCAGCACCAGCGTGCGCTCGATCTCGCGCTCGGGATCGTCGATGTGCTGACCTCCCAGCTCTCGGCCTCGACGGCGGTCGTCCCGGTGTCCGCCGGCCTCCAGCAGTCCCTCGTCGCGGATCTCACCAAGCTGGAGATCGCGCCGCACCTGCTCGCGTTCTATGA
>JAUNRO010000211.1 GCA_030544185.1 Propionibacteriaceae bacterium
CGCCCAGACATACCAGGAACTCAACCCACCCGAGTCCTCGTTGCCGGGCAGGCCGCCGCGGGTTGCGCGGAACTGGTTGGTGACGATCCCGTGGACGACCTCGGCGGTGCGGTCGGGGCGGCCGGCATAGGTGTACGCCCACGGTGCGTCCATGTCGGGTTCGTTGTTCAGCCCCTGGAACCGCCCGAGCTCATAGCCGGCCAGCAATTCCTCGGCACTGGGGGCCACGCCGGGCTGCGGCTGCGGCTCCGCGCCGAACCCGAAGAAGGCATCGAGCACCCCGACGAACGCATCGTCGCCGCCGGCCAGCTCGATCCGGCCGGCCATGTCGTGCAGCAGCCGGAAGGAATAGTTCCAGCGGGTGCCCTCATAGAACGTCGAGGGGCGCAGCAGCCGGCCGTCGGTGTCGAAGGCATTGCGCCAGCCACTCGCCCGCTTGGCCAGCGATTCGGCGAGCGCGGGATCCCCGACGTGGGTCGCTATCTGGGCGGTGCACCAGTGTCCGAAGGCCAGGTCGAGCGTGTGGGTGATCGGCTCCGCGCGGCCGAATCGCAAGAACTCCTCGCCGTAGTCACGCCGCAGGTCGGCGGACATCAGCGTCAGCGCCAGCTCCCAGTCCACGCCCGGCAGTCCGGCGCGGCAGACCGCGGCCAGGAACGCATGGGCGAGCGCGCTCCCCTGACGGGAGAACCGGTCCGCGCCGCGGGCCATCCGATAGCCGACCGGGAAGTTGCCCTCCTCCTCGCAGATCGTGATCAAAGCGCTCGCCAGATCGGCCGCCTTCTCCGGCGCGAGCACGATCAGCAGCGGCAGCTGCGTGCGATAGATGTCCCACATCGTGCAGATGTCGAACGCGAACGGGCCGGGGTTCGGCCACCCCGGTGACTCGGAGCGGGTGATCGCGGGCTTGATGAGACTGCGATAGACGGCCGTGTCGAACACCGTCTGCCGCTCCGCGGTCGGCGCCTCGACGCGCACGCGGCCCAGGTGTTCGGCCCAGGCTTCCTCGGTCTGCCAACGCCGCTGATCGAAGACCTCGCGCTGCCGGGGGACATCACGCTCCAGGTTGGTCCGGGCCTGCTCGGTGCCGCGCAGCGAGAAGCCCAGCCGGAGCTCGATGCTGCGCCCGGCCTCGGCGGGCCCGAAGAACATCAGGCCGAAGGGGCGCATGGTCGTGGGCCGGATCGCATCGAAGTCCAGCCGGGAGCCGCCGGGCACGCGCCGCAGGTCCCACCACAGCTGACAACGCCAGTCCTCATCCGGACACTCCAGGTGCACCGCGAGCGGCACGCCCTCCACGACGATCTGTCCAGCCGCGACGCCGTGATCGAGGATCGCGAGGTTGGACCGCAGCGGATGGGTCCTGCTGAACGGGATCGTCAGGCCGCCGTGGGAGAAGTCGACGACGATCCGGGCCTCGGAGTGCCGCGGGAACGAATAGCGATGCACCGCGCTCGACGGCCCGACCGTGAGCTCGCAGTGAATCCCGCTGTCCAGCGTCGCGGCATACCATCCCGGCGACGCCTGCTCGTCCCGCAGCTCCCACGCCCGGCCGAGCGAATCGAGCTTGTCGAGCATCGGGGTGACGCGGAAATAGTTGTAGTACTTGCGGATCGCGCCCGTGCCCGACTGCTGGAAGTGCGTGAACCCCGACGCGAGCTGAGTCGCGTGGATCTCCGGAGGGACACCCTCGGTGGCGAGGTCGAAGCGACCGTAGCCCGTCGGGTAGGCCCCCGAGTAGGCACAGGCCGAGACCATTCCCAGCGGATAGGTCGCACCGGGATGGGTATTGCCGATCTGGGGCTTGGGGCTCCACCACGTCGCGGCGAGGCCCGTGGTCGGATGCAGGTCGGTCGGCTCACAACCGATGAACGGATCGACCGCGCTGAGAGTCCGGCTCTTCATCCAATCGCCCCCCGCCCGATCTGGTCACCCGCTGCCATGCCGAGCAACCTAGGGATGATTTATGTCGATCGCGAGACCCGGAGATCACGAAATGATAACGAGCCTTGAGTCTCCCACCATGAGAGAGCGGACGCTGAAGACATGACCGACCACGAGCTCATGAGCATCGGCGAGTTCTCCCGGCTGAGTCGCCTGAGCGTCCGCATGCTCCGTCACTACGACGCCCAGGGCGTCCTCGTGCCCGCCGCCGTCAATCCACGGTCCGGCTACCGGCAGTATGCCCCGGGACAACTCGTCACCGCTGCGGAGATCCGGCGCCTGCGCGATGTGGGCATCGGGGTGGCCGGCATCGCAGCGCTGCTCGCTCAGCAGGGCACCGCGGCGTACGGCCAGGCGCTCCTCGCCCACCGGGCCGCGCTGGCGCAGGAACAGCACCGGATCCAGCACCGCCTGGACCTGCTCGACCGCCTCATCAACACCACCAAGGAGATTCCCATGCCCATCACCATCACCCGCACCTCCCTGCCTGCCCGGACCCTGGTGACCCTGCGCGGGGTGATCCCGACCTATTCCGACGAAGGCCAGCTCTGGGGCCGGTTCCTGCCCCTGCTCACGGAGCAGGGCATCGTCTCAACCGGACCGGGCGGCGTCCTGGAACACGACGAGGAATATCGCGAGAGTGAGGTGGATGAGTCGGTGTGGCTCCCGGTCGCCAACGGCACCCGCGCCACCGAGCCCCTGGAGGTTGTGGAGTTGCCCGAGCAGGACATCGTCATGGCCACCGTCGTCGGGCCCTACGGGCTGATCTCCGAGGCCCATGCGCGGATCGCTGACTACCTGACTGCGGAGGGCCTCGTCCCGCGCGGCGGCGGCCTTGCCGGGAAGGTGTTCAACCGCTATCTGACCGACCCATCCCAGACCCCGGAGGACCAGAACGTGACCGAGGTCTGTCTCCCCGTGACCACTGCACGCGCATAATCCACGGTCATCTCGAGCCCACGCGCGTTTCCCCTAGCCACATCGCGAGATCGCGCTGGTGGCCGAGGATTTTGCGCACGGTGGCCAGGAAACGCACAAACCCCGGCGACCATCTCGGTCGCCGGGGTCTTGCGCTGGGCATCAGGCGTCGGCCTTGCCCTCAGCGTCCTTCGCATCGGTCGCGTCGGCGGCCTGGGCCTCGAGCTCCGCGTTCGTGGGCTCGGTGGTGTCCTCGGCCTTGACCTCATCCGTTGCTGCTGCGAGCTCCTCGTTCGTGGGCTCACTGGTGTCCTCGACCACGGTCTCCGCCACCGGCTCCGCGGGCCTCTCCGCCTGCTTCGGCTCAGTCTTCTTGGCCGAAGCCTTCTTCACGACGGCCTCGGTGACGACCTCGATGATCGCCATCGGAGCGTTGTCGCCCTTGCGCGGCCCGATCTTGGTGATCCGGGTGTAGCCACCCTCCCGCTCGGCCACGGCCGGGGCGATCTCGGTGAACAGGATGTGCAGCACGCCCTTGTCCCGGATGTGGGTGGCAGCGAGGCGACGAGCATGCAGGTCACCGCGCTTGGCCTTGGTGATCAGCTTCTCCGCCAGCGGCCGCACCCGCTTGGCGCGGGTCTCGGTGGTGGTGATCCGGCCGTGCTCGAACAGCTGGCTGGCCAGGTTGTCGAGGATGATCCGCTCGTGGGCGGGGCTGCCCCCCAGGCGCGATCCCTTCGTGGGCTTCGGCATTGTTGGTTCTCCAGAATCTTTGCGTCAGGAGGGGCGCGCCCCTCGTGCCGGGCTCAGAGCCGCGGCGATCAGTACTGTTCAGTCTCCGCGTAGTCCGCGTCGCCCTCGTCCTCAGCCTCGAAGGTGCCGATCCCGGTCAGGGGATCGAACCCGGGAGCGGAATCCTTCAGCGTCAGGCCCATCTCCAGCAGCTTCTGCTTCACCTCGTCGATCGACTTGGAGCCGAAGTTGCGGATGTCCAACAGGTCCTGCTCGGACCGGGACACCAGCTCGGACACGGTGTGGATGCCCTCCCGCTTCAGGCAGTTGTAGGACCGCACCGTCAGGTTCAGGTCCTCCACCGGCAGCGCGAGATCCTGCGCCAGCTGCTCATCCATCGGCGACGGGCCGATCTCGATGCCCTCGGCCTCGAGGTTCAGCTCGCGGGCCAGCCCGAAGAGTTCGACGAGCGTACGCCCAGCGGAGGCGACCGCATCCCGCGGGCGCATGGCCGGTTTGGTCTCGACATCGACAACGAGACGGTCGAAGTCGGTGCGCTGCTCGACACGAGTCGCCTCGACCTTGTAGGTCACCTTCAGCACCGGCGAATAGATCGAGTCGACCGGGATGCGGCCAATCTCGTTCTCACCGGACTTGTTCTGCGTCGCCGAGACATAGCCACGGCCGCGCTCGACGACGAGCTCCATCTCTAGCTTGCCGTTGTCGTTGAGGGTCGCGATGTGCAGGTCGGGGTTATAGACCTCGACCCCGGCCGGAGGCGCGATGTCGGCGGCGGTGACCTCACCGGCGCCGGCCTTGCGGAGATACATCACCACGGGCTCATCCTCCTCGGAGGAGACCACGAGCTCCTTGAGGTTGAGGATGATCTCGGTGACGTCCTCGACGACGCCCTCGATCGTCGAGAACTCATGCAGAGTCCCGTCGATCTTGATGCTGGTCACGGCTGCGCCCGGAATGGACGACAGCAGCGTCCGCCGCAGCGAGTTGCCAAGGGTGTAGCCGAAGCCCGGCTCGAGGGGCTCGATGACGAACTGCGAGCGATAGTCGTCAACGACCTCTTCGCTGAGCGTGGGGCGCTGGGCAATGAGCATGTTGGTTCCTTTCCCCGCCAACCGCTATTTGATGACGGGAACACAGGTCGAACTCGCACCGGGCGGTCCGAGTCAGGCGGCGCCGCGGAGTGCGTACGCCGGGTGAGGCGGTTGGCCGGTTGCCGCAACGGGTCCGGCCAACCGGGGCTCACTTCGAATAGAGCTCGACGATCAGCTGCTCCTGAACGTCGATCGTGATCTGGTCGCGGGTCGGCAGCTGGTGGATGAAGATGCGCATCTGGTTGGGACGCGCCTCCATCCAGCCCGGCACCTCGCGCTCACCGTGGGTCTCCCGAGCCACCACGAGCGGGTGCAGGTTCAGCGACTTCTCCTTGACATCGATGATGTCGTGGGGGCTGACCCGATAGGACGGGATGTTGACCTTCTGGCCGTTGACCAGGAAGTGGCCGTGCACGACGAGCTGACGGGCCTGGCGGCGGGTCGAGGCGAAGCCGGCGCGGTAGATCACGTTGTCCAGCCGGGACTCCAGGATCTGCAGCAGGACGTCACCCGTCTTGCGGGGAACCCGGTGGGCCTCCGCGTAATAGCGGCGGAACTGCTTCTCCAGAACGCCATAGGCATAACGCGCCTTCTGCTTCTCCCGCAGCTGCAGGGCATACTCGGAATCCTTGGTGCGGCCCCGGCCGTGCATGCCGGGCGGATAGGGCCGACGCTCGAACGCCTTGTCGTTGCCGACGAGATCGGTGCCGAGGCGACGGGACTTCTTGGTCATGGGACCGGTATAACGAGCCATTGTTCAGTCTCCTCTCGATCAGACCCGACGGCGCTTGGGCGGACGGCAGCCGTTGTGCGGCACGGGGGTGACATCGGAGATGGCACCGACCTCGAGGCCGATGGCGCCGAGCGAGCGGATCGCGGTCTCACGGCCGGAGCCGGGGCCCTTGACGAACACGTCGACCTTCTTCATGCCGTGCTCCTGCGCCTTGCGGGCC
>JAUNRO010000212.1 GCA_030544185.1 Propionibacteriaceae bacterium
CGACACCAACCCCACAGCCACATAGACGGACGCTATGGCGAGCGCCCCGTGCTCCCGGAGGGGGTTCCACCGGGCCAGGAAGGCCGTCGCCGCACCGATGACCCCAGCCCACGCCCAGCCTGGAACCACGCGTGCACCGGTCAGGCGCCACGCCACCATGAACAGCAGAGCCATCAGGATCCAGGCGCCCCCGCTATTCTCGTTGGCCCCGCCCGCGGCCAGGCCGGCGAGCAGCATGAGAGGGACCATCCATGGCTGCTGGGGCCTGCCGGGTTCGTGCAGGCGGTAGGGCAGCAGGGTGAGCAGGGTGAGAGCGGTCATCCACAGGTAGTTGACGCCGCCCGAGAGCCACAGCACGGACTGGCCGAAGTAGGGGATGAACAACCACAGGGCCACGTAGACCGCCAGCTCGTGCGCCACCGAGAAGCCCCGCCCCCGCCAGACGTGGCGAAGGATCAGCTGGCCGACCAAGAGGAAGACCAGGGAGTTGGCGACGTCAAAGACCGCCTTGTCGAACAGGGTGAAGAACTGGATGATCACGTGCGGCAGGATGCGGCCGTTCTGTACCTGGTAGTGGACAACCATCGAGCCGATGATGTTGACGGGGTGCTCCAGGAGCCGCGTGGCCTCGTGGGGCGTTCCTGCCCTGGTAGTAGAAGTGATAGATGAAGTCGTCGGCCGTGAAGTCGGTCAGACGATTGAGCCGAAGCAGCAGCAGGAAGACCGCCGCGTACAGCAGGAACCTCAGAACCCGGGTCCCGAGCCCGAACTCAACGGCCCTCCCGGCGGCGGTTAAGACTCCCATCTTCAAGCCCTCCTGGACGCGAGCGCCCCGGAGTCGTTGGTGAAGACGTTCCTGACGCGACGACGGTGAAGCAATGCGAACCCGCTGTCTCAACCTGGCCATATCCAATATGGGACTGCCCCGTCGGTCAAGTCGGTCTCCTTCCTCGATTGATCGCGAAATGAGACTTGCGTGAAGCGAGAGGACGTTGGGTTTCCGACGCCGGTGTCGGCGCGGGATGCGGTGAATCAGAGTGGTGATCGTCGAGCCCCCGCCGACGACAGGCCTCGTCGTGCGGGTGGCTTGTGCGCTGCGGCGGACGCCGTACGTCTACTACGCCGCTGATCTGTGGTCGGTGGCGGCGGAGGAGCCGGCACTCCGTGGCTCGTGAGACGGGCTCTGGGAGCCTTGGAGCGATCTGTCTGGTCGGGTGCGACTCGCCGCACTCGCGAGCATTCGCCCCGGACCCTACGGGTTCGCACTCGCCACGAAGCTCTTTCCGAATGTTAAGCTCGCAGCAGGCAAGCTTGCAAGCCACACATTGATGCCGTTTCGATCGATCCGGCATCGTCGAACGGAGGCTCCATGTCGATGCGGAAGAAGATCCAGAGATGCATTGTGGGGGGTGTCGCTGGCGGCGTCGCCCTTGCCGGGGCAGTGGTGGCCACCGCGCCCGCACACGCAGCTGATGTCACGACCTCGCGGATCGGGGGCACTGATCGTTACCACACGAGCGCCTTGGTGTCCCGGGCGGGTTTCCAGCCCGGCGTGGACACGGTCTTCGTCGCCAGCGGCGAGTCCTTCGCCGACGCGCTCGCCGCAGGCTCGGCGGCGGGCCGGGTGGGGGGGCCGGTGCTGCTCACCCAAGGGGCTGCCCTCCCGCCAGCAATCGCCGAGGAAGTCGATCGTCTGGACCCGCACCGCATCGTGGTCGTGGGGGGCGAGGCCAGCGTGTCGGCCGACGTCCTCAGCCAGCTGGGGGCACACGCTCCCACGGTCGAGCGCATCGCCGGTGTCGACCGATACCACACGGCCGCCCTGTTGTCGTCCCGCTACTTCCCGGTCAACGGGGTGCACGTCTTCGTGGCGTCCGGCGAGGAGTTCGCCGACGCGCTGGCCGGCGCTGCCGCGAGCCGACGCCTCGGGGCACCCGTCCTCCTGACGGCCCGCGACCGTCTGCCGGCGGCCACGGCCGATGAACTGGAGCGCATCGACGCGAACCGCATCATCATCTTGGGCGGTTCCGCCGCCGTCAGCGACGAGGTGTTCGGCGAGGCTCGCGAGTTCTTGTCCGAGCATGTCTACCGTGAGGCCGGTGCCGACCGTTACGAGACCTCCGTCCGCGTCTCCCGCGCCGCCTTCCCGAGCGCTGACACGGTGTACCTCGCCAACGGGCTCCGGTTCCCCGATGCCCTTTCGGCGGCACCGTTGGCGGCCGCGACCGATGGCCCGGTCCTCCTCGTGGCGGGGGACACCCTGACGACTGAGGTCTGTCGCGAGGTGCAGCGGCTGGGTGCGACCAGGATCGTGGCGCTCGGAGGGACAGCTGCCGTCGAGGACGCCGTCGTCAACTACGTCGCCGCCCACTGTGCAGACGGAACCCCGACGCCGGAGCCTGTGGGCCCGCCTGTGGCGAGTGGCGACGTTCCCCCCGACCAGAACATCGTCTGCACTTCCTTCCAGACGCAGCGGCAGGCCCAGGAGTACTACGACTACTGGGTCGGCAAGGGGTTCGGCGACCACTTCAAGCTGGACGAGGACGGTGACGGCACGCCCTGTGAGGCCCTCCCCCGAGGCTGACCTCACCGCAGCCGCCCGGCTGCGCGTGCTGCACGTCAACGACGCCGCCTTCACGACCATCGTCCTCATGGGCGAGGCGCGGAGGCGGCGTCTCCCGTGGCGGTACCTGCCGTTGGCCACACTGCCCCCCATCAGCCACCCTGCTGCCCGCGGTGTGCTGCGGGCCGTCACGGTGGCCCTGCGCGAGCGGGCGCGCCACGATGTGGTGCTGGTGCACGACCCCGAGTCCGCTTCTCGGCGAACCTCGCCTAGATGACTGATTCCAAGGGGGGTTAGCGGTGGCGTTCGAGGCCAAGTTGGTCTTTGAGGGTGTCGAAGATTGATTCGATGACCGCGAATTGGCTTGAGCTGCCGGCCCCCGGGCACCCGGGTCATCGCCGGGGTGTCGAACAGACTCAACAACACGTGGCGTTCATCGGCCTTGGCTCCGGTGATCGCGAACGCGATCGGCAGTCCATGGAGGGTGGCGATCACGTGCAGCCTCAGCCCCCAGAAGAAGCGTGAGTGCGAGGCGCAGTAGCCGTACTCGGCGAACCCGGCCAGATCCGAACGTTGCGCGGTTTCGCGGGAACGGCCACATCCCACCGGGGTGGAATCGACCACCACCACGTCATCGGTGAACACGGAGGTACTTGCCGCCAAGTGCTGCATGACCGCGGCCATCAAGTCGGCCAGTTTCCGCAGGCGTTTGTTGTACCCCGATTGCTGGGGGACGTAGGGGAACAGATGGGACCAGCGGGCGTGGACCTGGCGGACCCAGCGGGTCTCGTTGTCCACCCCCAACAGCACAGCGAGCACGCTGAGGCCCCGGCCACGCACACCGACCCCTTGGAATTGATCATCTAGGCCGGATTCATCGTGGGGCTGGCGTCGTGGGCCCTGCTCCAGACCTGGTGGGGGATCGTGGGGGTGGCCCGTGGGCTACGCCCTGGGGGCCCGTACCACCGCAGGCCTGCCTACTCCATCGTGTGGCGCCGCGACCGTCACCGTTGGTGGGCGCCCACCCTGCTGACGGGCGCCTCGATCGCTGCGTGCCTGGCACTGGGCCTCGAGGGGAGCACCCTCCGAACGTGGCTCACGGCGCTGGTTGCCACAGGTTGCCTCTGGATTTCCTGGACCGTTGGCTGGCGCGTAGCGGGCCACCGCCCCGTGCGCGGGGGCGGGGAGATCTCCCGGCCCCCTGGCCCATAGGCCCGGTCGACGAACCCCGCGCTGACAAGCCTCATCCACGGGTTGAGGGTGTGTCGTGCCCGTGGGTGAAGACAGCTTGCATAAGTAGGAAGTGCGCCCTAGAGTCATTCCCGTACTCCTCGGGGGGTGGGGTTGGGTTCCATGCTTACCAACCGTCGCGACCCTGATATTGGGAGCACGCTGTAAACCCTAACCAATAGGAGGTTTGCTCGCATGAGCAAGAACTTGCGTCGCAGTGCAGTCGCCGCCGTGGGGGCCGCTGCCCTTGCGCTGCCGCTGGCTCTTCCGGCCAACGCAGCCGTGATCGACCCGGATCTGCCGATCACCATTCAGCCTGTTGCGGGCGCTTCCGTGTACCGCATCGCCGACCGTGATCGCATCGGCACCGCCATCGAGGCCGCCCAGTCGCGGGACGACTGGGGCCGTGGCGCCAGCCAGTGGGTCTGGGAGTGCGACGGCAACAACGTCGTGCCCCGGGACGGCCAGCCCGTCAACAACACCAACCGGTGGAACCTTGGCGATGAGATCCAGGTCGGTCTCCCCAACAACCCCGACAACCAGGTGACCTGCACGGTTGTTTCGGCCCCGGCTGGCCTGCAGTTCATGGACATCATCGTCGCCCGCTCGGACGACTACTCGGACGCCCTCGCGGGCACCCCGCTCGCCGACGTGCTCGATGCCCCGGTCCTGATCAACCCGACCGACAAGCTCGACTCCCGCAACGCGGCCGAGATCGCGCGTCTCGCTGGCCTGCGTGGGACCAACACGCTTGTCACCGTGCACCTGCTGGGCGGCACCAACGCGCTCTCGCACAATGTCGAGAACCAGGTCGACGCCGTCACCGGTGTTGACCGTACCTTCCGCTACCAGGGCATCGACCGCTACGAGACGGCCGTGAACCTTGGCTACGTGACCGTTGAGGCATACGGCATCGAGTCCGGCGCCGACATCATGAACGTCAACACCTACGTCACCACTGGCATCAACTTCCCCGACGCCCTCGCGGCCGGTGCGGCTGCTGCCGAGAACGACGGTATCGTTCTGCTGACCAAGGGCGAGGAGATGGACGGCCGTGGCTACACGGATGACTTCATCGCGGGTCTCAACGACTGGGTGAACGACGACGACTGGAGCTGGCTCAACTGGATGGACATCAACACCAACGAGAACTTCGGTGTTGGTGGCCCGGCCGTCCGCGCGCTCCGCGCCGCTGACGTCCGCACTGCGGCGAACTACGATGGTCGCGACCGTTACGAGACCGCTACCCTGACGGCCGAGGGCACGTTCGACAACCCGACCAACTTCGCTGTGGCCTCGGGCCTGAACTACCCCGATGCTGTCGTGGCGTCCGCCTACATCGCCAACTCCGACGGCCCGCTGCTGCTCAGCCACCCGACCAACCTGACCCCGGTCACGGCGGCGTACCTGAGCGACAACGTCGACAACGGCGACAAGGTGGTCACCTTCGGTGGCACCGGCACCCTGTCGAATACCGTCACCCAGCAGATCGCGGAGCTGTTCAACTACTGATCCGCGAGCTCATCTGCAGGCGCTGAGCCTGTGAGCTGAACCGAAGGCCCCTATCCGCGAAACGGGTAGGGGCCTTCTTCGCGTCTTGCGAAGGAGCTGCCTCCCACGGTCCGACACCGCTAGGGGGTTGTGTGACAGCAGAGACCAACATGAGAGGTGGACAACATGAGGCGATGGATGCGGTGCGGCGGAGTCGTGATCGGAGCGATACTGGTCGTGCTGTCCGCGCCGGCCGCACAGGCTGTCGAGGGCGCGTCCCTGCAGGACCGGTTGGCCGGGGCTGATCGCTACGGCACGTCGGTTTCGATCTCACGCCAGTGGTTCAGTCAGCCCCC
>JAUNRO010000213.1:0-207 GCA_030544185.1 Propionibacteriaceae bacterium
GGCCGGGCCGCGCCCTTCACGGACCTCCGCACGCAGGGGGCTGGCATCCGGCATCGACATCTGACTCCCCGCCCGCAATTTCGGGCCTGAAACGAGGGTCCATCTGCACTATCCACCTGCACCCCCGTCTGGTGCGCGAAATTTAGTGCACCAGACGATACGCCTGCCTCCAGAGCACGAAATTGCGCGCACAGGGTGGCGACACGC
>JAUNRO010000213.1:228-5632 GCA_030544185.1 Propionibacteriaceae bacterium
GGGAATCGGGCAGGTCGGACAGATGCCAGTTGTCCGGTCCGTTGAACCAGGAGAGATCGGTCGAGTCGGGCAGGTCGTCATCGTCGGCGGCCACGAGCGCATCGAGCCACCGGTCGAGACCGCCGAGCACGATCGCATAGGGCAGGACCTCCGACAGCTCGTGGAGTTCCCTGCCCCGCGGCATCTGGTCGGTGGGTTGGGTGAGGAGTTGGGACCGGAGGACGCCGAGTCCGGCGAGCAGGCGCGCTCCCTTCTCGGTGCGCGCCGGCATCTCCTGGGCGACGAACGCAAGTCCGAGACCGACGGCGACCAGGGCGAGGCCCGTGAGCCCGAACGTGGTGAACGCCGCCAGGCCGATCGTCGCCAGCACCCCGATGACGAGCAGGACCAGAGCGGCGGAGTTCCAGACGTTGCGCGTGCTGTCCGGGCGGCGTTCGAAGAAGCCCTGGGTCACGACCTCGTCATAGAGGTCGGACTGCACCTGCGGGATCGCATCGGCGACCGCCTGCCCGACCTTGGACACCAGCAGCGGCCCATCGCCCTCGGGCACGAGGGCATCGAGCAGATCGAGCTCATAGGCCCGGAGCTGGCTCGCATCACCGTCGCGCCGGTGCAGTGCCCAGTCGGTGGGGGCGAACTCTGACCGGCGCGGCTGCTCCTCGATCAGCAGCTGACCGTGCACGGCGAGATCAAGGATGGTGGCGGTCACGTCAATCGGGTCGACACGCTCGTCGACGACGGTGCCGACCTCCCCGGGCAGGACCTCACGCAGGGGGACGAACTCGACCTCACCGGCGCCAACGGCCTGGAAGCGGCCCACCTCGATCGGATCGCCGCTCGGGTGGGCGTCGCGGCCGGCGCGGCGGTGGAGCAGATAGAGCACGATGCCGCCGGCCACCAAGGTGGCGAGCGCGGCGATCAGGGGCCAGCCGGTCCCGGTGAACGCGCGCCCCACCGTCCAGCGTTCGTCGATCACCTCGTTGGCGGCGACCAAGCTCGTCGGGAATGTGATCCGGGCGCCCACGATCTCGCCCGCTCCGCGCGGGCCGTCGGCGAAGCGCGGGCTCAGGGAGTCGTGGGGTGCGCCCTCCGCGAGATCGCACGCGGACTGCGTCCCGGGGGGCCCTGCCACACACTTGAAGTCGGTGAACTGGCCGGGGATCACGAGCTCACCGCTCACCTCGGCGACCGGCACGGACAGCCCCTGCAGCACGTCCCAGCGGATCAGGGTCTCCCCACCGGCCGTCACGACAGCCGCACCCCGCACCCGATAGGTCACGGTGACCTCCTGGGCATCGCCGGGCGCGATGGTGAGCACCACGTGCTCGCCCTGCTCCTCGACCGTGCCGACGTCCTGACCGCCGGCGGTCGCCCGCAGGTCGGTGATCTCGAAGACATAGTCGCGCTCGCCGATGAGCTCCTCGCGGACCCGGAACCGCTGCACCAGCTCGGCCGGCGGGGCGTCCTCGAATGCGAACGTCGCCGTCACCTCGAGGCTGCCGTCGGCATCGATCGTGGTCGTCGAGGTCTGGCTCGCGACCTCGTCCACGGCGTGTGCCGGCAGCCCCGGTCCACCCACGAGAAAGCCGACCAGCAACGCACTCGCCAACAGCCACCGAGCGGCTCGCACAGAGAACTGCTTCATGCCACGCGCCCTTCGTCCGCAATGATCCCCGAGGCGCCCGAACGCCGAACACCCCCAGCCTTCGCAAACTATGACACAGCGCGCGGTCGCCTCGAGAGATCTCCTGTGCCAGACTCCGCCCCATGTTCCGGACCGGCATCGGCGTTGACGTCCACGCCCTCGCAGACGGCCGGCCCATGATGGTGGCCGGCCTCCATTTCCCCGAAGAAGCCCGCGGGCCCGCGGGGCATTCAGATGGCGATGTCGCGTGCCACGCAGCCTGTGATGCCCTGTTGTCAGCGGCCCGCCTGGGCGATCTGGGCAGCAATTACGGGACCTCCGATCCGCAGTGGTCGGCCGCGCCCGGAGTGGACTTCCTGCGCGAGACCGCGCGCCGGGTCCGCGCCGCCGGGTTTGAGGTCGGCAACGTCGCCGTGCAGGTGATCGGCAATCGCCCGAGGATCGGCGCCCGCCGCGCCGAGGCGGAGGCGACGATGACGGCTGCCCTCGGCGCTCCGGTCTCCCTCGGCGCGACCACCACCGACGGGCTCGGGCTCACCGGCCGTGGCGAGGGCATCGCCGCGATCGCCACGGCGCTGGTCCACCAGCCCGGCGGCCTCGATCACCACAGCTCCGGACCCACCGGGTCGGCGGCCGGCCATACTCGAGACACCGCGACCGGTTAAGGTCACCCCAGCAGCCGGGCGGAGGAGCGCGCGATGAGTCAATTCCCTGGGCAGCAGCACGCCCCGAACCCCGGGGGTCAGCCCGGGCAGCCCCCCGGCCCGATGGGCGCACCCCGACATCAGCCCACGATGCCGGCGCCCAAGCCGCGCCGGGGCGCGGGACCGGTGATCCTGGCCGCCCTCGGCGTACTCGCCCTCGGCATGATCGGGCTCATCATTTATTCCCTGCTGGGCGGTCCGGACTATCAAAACGACGACTATCAGCCGCCCCCGCCCGGCCAGGTCGTCCCTCTGCCCGACATCCGGGTCGACGAGGTGGATGCGATCCTGTCGGACAATGCGTTGTACGCCCAGCAGTTGCCCGTCCCGATCCGCTGCGAGCTGCGGAATCCCGAGATCGATGTGATGACGGCGGAGGATGGCGCGGTCAAGGACCACATCGACGATGTGATGGGCTGCGCGATGCGCGTGTGGGACCAGCCGTTCCGCGGCACCGAGCGCTTCGAGCTCGTCCGTCCGGCGGTGAACATCTATCACGATACGGTCGTCAGCCCCTGCGGGGGCGGTCAGCGCAGTGGCCCCAATGCGTCCTATTGCGCCGCCAACCAGGAGGTCTATTTCTCCCGCCAGCTGGCCGCGGCCCATCCCGGCTTCGCGATCATCGATGAGCGCCGCGCCCTCGATGTCGTCATGGCGCACGAGTTTGCCCACGGCATGCAGGCGCGCAACGGCGCGTTGCTGGCGGAGGGCTACAAGTCGCGGCGGGCCGACGAGCAGACCGCTCTGGAGAACAGCCGGCGCATCGAGCTCCAGGCCGACTGCTATGCGGGCATGTATGTCCAGGCCATCCACGAGTCCATCGACCTCGACGACGCCGAGATGGCCAACATGACCCAGGCCATGCGCGCGGTCGGCGACGACGAGATCGCCGGGCGGCCCGGCGACCCCGCAGTCGTGGGCAACCATGGGCACGCCGAGAACCGCGTCTATTGGTTCCAGATCGGGCTGACCTCCACCGAGATCGGCCGGTGCAACACGTTCACGGTCGCGCCGGAGCACGTGCGCTGAGGCCTGGCGGGTTGGTCAGGCGAGCTCGTCCGCGTACGCCGCGAGGAGCGCCTCGGCGACGACGAGGTCGGTGCGCTCGGTGACCTTCATCGCGAGCCGCGACCCCGGCACGAGGTGCACCGCGTGACCGAGGGCCTCGCAGCAGGCGGCGTCGTCGGTCACCTCGAGACCCGCGCGCGCGACGTGATCGTGCGCGGCGACCAGCGTGGCGTACGCGAAACCCTGCGGCGTCTGGACCGCGCGCAGCGGTGCCCGGTCGACGACGGCGGAGGACCCGTCCGAGGGGTGCAGCCGCCGGATGCTGTCGACGACGGGGAGGGCGGGGACGACGGCGGGATGCCCCGCGCGTACGCCCGCGATCACCTCCGCCACCACCGCGGGCGGGACCATCGGCCGGGCGGCGTCGTGGACGAGCACCACCGCGGCGGACTCGATCGCGGCCAGGCCGAGGCGCACCGAGTGCTGCCGCTCCGATCCGCCGACGACCAGCGTCCAGGGGATGGGCGCACTCGCCAGCGCCGTCGCGAAGGCGGGCTGCAGGCCATCGGCGACCATGACGACCGCGCGCTCGACGCCGCCGGCGGCGAGGCGGGCGACGGAGTGGGTGACGAGGGGTACGCCGGCGAGGGGCCGCAGGGCCTTCGGTGTCCCTGCGCCGAGGCGGGAACCAGAACCGGCCGCCGCCACGAGGGCAACGACCGGTTCGTCGGATTGTTGGGTCATCGTGAACGGGCAGTCAGGACGCGAGAACCTCATCGAGCATGGTCTCGGCCTTGTCCTCCTCGACCTGCTCGGCGAGGGCCAGCTCGGAGACAAGGATCTGGCGGGCCTTGGCCAGCATCCGCTTCTCGCCGGCCGACAGGCCGCGGTCCTTCTCGCGCCGCCACAGATCCCGGACGACTTCGGAAACCTTGATGACGTTTCCCGAGTGGAGCTTCTCCAGGTTCGCCTTGTAGCGGCGGGACCAGTTGGTGGGCTCCTCGGTGTGGGGGGCGCGCAGCACGTCGAAGACCTTCTTGAGGCCCTCCGCATCCACCACGTCGCGAACTCCGACCAGGTCGAGGTTGCAGGCCGGAACCCTCACCACGAGATCATTCTGGCCGACGATCCTGAGCACCAAGTAGAGCTTGTCCTCCCCCTTGATCTTGCGGGTCTCGATGTCCTCGATGATGGCCGCCCCATGATTGGGGTAGACCACCGTTTCGCCGACTGTGAAGGTCATATTTATGTAACCCCTTTCCCGCGGAGTATTGTAGCACGTGGACCCCTTTGTCCCTAGGTGTTTCCGCTAGCCAGAGGCGAATGACCGGGATATCGAGTTCTTGACACCAGGCCGGGGGTGTGCCTCGGTGACCGGAGTTCCTGCCCACGCGCAGGTTCGGTTCGTTGCATCGTGGGCGATCGCTGGTTTTTGTCGCTAGGCTGCACCCTGTTGATTCACGTCCCGAGGAGCATGCCCCAGTGGTCAAGCGTCGTTCGCCCCGCATTTTTGCCGCCTCTGCACTGGCGGCGCTCGTCGTTGGTTTGTCGGCGTGTGGTACGCCACAGACTCTCGTCCCCTACACACCTGCGGAGGGCGTCAATGCTGAGACGCTGCGCATCGGTGGCCCCGTTGATCCCAGTCGCGGCGAGGTTCCGCTCAAGGTGCGCAACCTGCTGATCGTCAGCCAGCCTGGCTCCAACTCGGGTTTCCTCTCCGGGGCGATCGCCGCGCCCGAGAACCGCGCGGATCAACTGGTGAACGTCGAGGGTCAGGTCATCGGTGCCGACGGCCGTGAGGGCGAGGCGATCCAGCCCATCAGCGCGAACCTCGAGCTCCCCCAGAATCAGCTCGTCGTTCTCACCGACGGTGCGCCGCTGCAGGTCCAGGCCCCCGAGCTCACGCCGGGCCTCGTGGCCCAGCTGACGCTGAACTTCCGCGACAGCGAGCCGGTCGAGATCCAGGTCCCGATCGTCGACGCGAGCAAGTCCGCCTATGAGGGCCTCCAGCCCGGTGGCGGCGAGGGTGAGCAGGGTGAGCCGGCCG
>JAUNRO010000214.1:0-4262 GCA_030544185.1 Propionibacteriaceae bacterium
ACTCCGTTGATCGGACTCCGCCGACCGGATCTGTCGAGCGCCGTGGCCCGCCGGAATCGCGGGGTCAGCGATCTTTGGTGGCGATGACCACGCCGCCGGCGACGGCCGCGGCACCGAGGACGCCGGCACCGACCGCCACGGGCACCGCCATGTCCCCCAGCCGGTCGACCAGGCCGGGCTGCTCGACCACGGCGGCGGGTGGCGTGCTGCTCGGGGCCGGCTCGCCCGGCGTGGGAGCGGCCGACGTGCTCGGGGTGGCGGGCGCCGTCGAGGCGGAGCTGCTGGCCGGCGGTGCCGGGGTCTCCAATGTCGCGGAGTCCCGTGGCGACGAGGTCGTGGGCGTGGACCCGCTGCCCGCCGACCGCCCCAGCAGCGCTTGGGCGCCGGGCAGAATACGGGACTGGATCAGCGGATAGAGAGCGTCGCCCGGACACGCGGTCTGCGACATGTCGCGGTGACCCACGAGGGGATCGGTGGTCACCTCGGTGCCACGGGACCAGCGGTTCGACCCGCGGCTGGTGAACCGGATGGCCTTCCCGGCGCCGAGATCGATGTCATAGCGTCCGGCCAGCCAGGCCACAAGCGCCGTCATGGCCGCCATCGCGGCGTCGGTGGGGACCTGCGCGGTGTGATCCCCGACGAAGCAGCACAGCTGGGCGTACCCCTGGCTGCCGCCCGTCGCGTCGCCTCGCACCGGCCCGGCCAGGCTGCCCGAGCGACCCTCCCAGATCTCGCCGAAGGGATCGACGAAGAAGTTGTAGGCGACGTCCGGCCACTGCTTCGTGCCCGTGTGGTAGTTGAAGAAGCTCCGCAGCCGCCCGGGAATGGAGCCGGGCCGCTCGGAGTTCGGGCTCTCCGAGTGGTGGATGATCAGGAACCGCACGTCCTCGGCGGCGATCGCACCCTTCGCGGCCAGCCCCCCGGCCCAGTCGGCCCGGGGCCGGATCGCGGGTCTGCCGGGCTGAGCGTACGCCGCGGGTGACCCGCCCGCGAGACTGCCGAGCGCGGCCGCGGTGCCGACGCCGGCGCCCAGCACCGTCCGCCGGCTCACTCGACCCAGCGGCCCGGTCCGGCGGCTGTTGCCCGCCATCAGCTCACCTGCCGCGGATAGCAGGTGCCACCCACCGACCGGCCCACGAGCGAGCACTTGCCATTGGCCTCGGCGCGCGAGGTCGAGCCCACAATGGACACCGCCCAGTAGCCACTGTTCAGCCCGCTGATCCGGTCGCTGTCAACGACGACGACGTTGGCGGAGGAGGGGAAGCCGCGCGCCTCGGCCCAGGCCTCGGCCTCCGACCGCTCGGCCTTGGACCGTGACTCGAGGACGGTGATCCAGGTGCCGCTGGGCAGGCTCGTGATCGTGCCCAGGTTCGGGACCTGGGCGGGCGGGCGGGCCGGCGGCTGTCCACCATAGGTGGGCGGTGCCGGCTGATAGGTCGCGGGCGGCGGATATGTGGGGTTGCCCGGTGGCGGCAGGGGTTCGGGCGGTGGCTGCTCGGTGGGCGGGGCCGTCGGTTGTGCGGGGGTGGGTCCCGCGTCGTCATAGGTGCTGACCGTCTGGGCGCGCGGCAAGCCGGTGCCCTGAATGGCCGGCAGCACGATGAAGAACACCAGCAGGACCTGGACCAGAAAGGCGATGGCGAGGGTGATACCGAACGCCCGCCAGTATTTGCCGACGGGATGGCCGAGCTCCTGCGCGCGCGTGGCCGCCATCGCGGCCGGGATCAGGCCGAACACCCCCACGAGGGCCGTGACGATCACGGTCGGCGCGATGCCCGGCGGGGCCACGGCCGGACCCGTCGGAGGCGGCCACCCGCCTCCCGACGCCAGGATGGTCTTGTCGTTGTGGAACGTGGGCCCCCGACCGGGCGCAGCGCCGTGCGACGGCGGCGACTGCCACGAACCGAGCGGAGGCTGACCTCCCCACTGGTCACTCATGCTTGCTCCTCGGTGTCTGAGGCAGCATGCTAGGCGAGCGTCCCCGGCATTGCAGTCGGAAACCACCAGGCGACCGGTTCACCGGCTAAGCGCACCGGAGCGCCACGCGCTGATAAGACGATGGGCGATACTCGCCGATCCCGGCATCACCAGCTCCCCCCGTTCCAGGGCGCCGCTGAGCTCGGCGCGGCTGAACCACGCGGCGTCCTCGATCTCCTCGCGATCGATGTCCAGCTCGGCCGACCGTGCGTTCGCAACGAACCCCACCATGAGCGAGCGGGGAAAGGGCCAGGGCTGAGAACCGAAATAGCGCACCTCCCCGAGGCGTACGCCCGATTCCTCCAGCACCTCCCGATGGACCGCCTGCTCCAACGACTCGCCCGCCTCGACGAACCCGGCGAGCACCGACATCCGCCCCGGGTCCCACGTCGGTTGGCGACCCAGCAGGATCCGGTCGTCGGGATCGAGCACCGCGACGATCACGGCGGGATCCTGCCGCGGGAACTGGATCCGGCCACACGCGGGACACCGGCGGGTGAAACCCCCGCCGGCGATCCGGGTGCGGGCCCCGCAGCCCGGACAGTGCGGCTCGAGGCGGTGCCAGGCGGTGAGGGCGATGGCCCCCACCGCGAGCTCCAGCGCCGCACCGTCCGCGACCGCGGCCACCCGGCGCAGACCCGCTGAATGTCCCGCGATCGGTCCCTCCGTGACGAACCATGGCGCCCCTTCGACCCGACCGAGGAACAGGTGGCGCTGAGCGTCGTAGTCCCCCGCCGTCGCGAGCCCCTCGGGCACACTCCCGGTTTCGTCAGTGGCCACCTGTCCGTCGCGGTCCACCACGAGCAGCCGGGCATCCGGGCGCTGCCACTGGGCCGAAACCCACTCGGGCACCCGGCGAAAGATGTCGGCCCGATCGAGGGCGCTCTCGGACATCCAGGACTGCATGGCCGTCAGCGTACGGCCTTCGAAACGGGCGCCCGTCAGCGCAGTGTCTGTCTGAGCAGCTCCTGGGGATCGGGCAGGGCGGGACGGATCAACTCGTTGCTGCGCACCAGATAGAAGACGGCGTCGACCCGCTCCTCGGGCACTCCGGCGAGCTCGGCCCACGCGCGCCGATAGAGGGCAAGCTGGCCCGGGTCGGTGGCCTCGCCCCGGCCGGTCTTCCAGTCGACGACCTGCCAGTCGTAGGCGGGATCGGTGCTGCGGTAGACCGCATCGATCCGCCCCCGGACCGCGAGGCCATCGAGCAGCAGCACGAACGGGACCTCCATGCGATGGGGCACGCGCTCGCCGAAGACGCCGGCGGCGAATTGGGCGCACAACTCCCGCAGCTCACGCTCGTCCCCGGCGACATCCGTGTCGCGCTCCGGCAGATCCTCGGTATCCACGAGCGGGACGGGTGCCCCCCGGGTCGCATAGTGCCGCTCGATCCATTGGTGGAACCGGGTGCCGAACCGGGCGGCCGGCGACGGCGCACCGGGCATGGGCCGGATCAGCGCGGCCGCATAGGCCTGCGGATCACGGGCCGCGGTGAGGAGCCCGGTGGCCGACAGCGAACTCGGCAACGCGATGGCCCGGCGACCCCGCCGGGTTTCCCGCGCCTCCGCGAGGAGCCGGTCGACGTCGTCGTCCCAGCCTGCGATGATCTCGGCCTCGTCGAGCAGGGCGGGCTCCGCGCCGGCGGGCTCATAGTCCCCGGTGTGCGCATGCCGGGTCCGCGCTGCGGCGACCGCCTGGCCCGCGTCCGCCCGCCGGGCACGGGCGTCCGGATCGAGTGGCTGGGGCCAGGGCACGGGCTCGGCCTCGGCTTCGAGAGGGTTGGCCTGACCGGGCTCGGGCTCGGGCGCCCGGGCGAGAACCCGGCCCTGGAGCTCGGCCTCGGCCATGATCGCCTGCAGATAGGGCGAGGGCTTGCGGGGCTTCGCCGTCTCGGGGCGCCAGGTGTGGGCGGACCCGATCAGGATCCGTTTGGCCCGGGTGACGGCGACGTAGCCGAGCCGGTCCTCCGCGTGGCGCTGCTCGGTCCTGAGTGCCTCGGCGTAGTCCTTGACGCCCGCGTTGCTGGCCTCGGCGACCTGCGGGATCGAGCCGGCGTCGCCGCGCAGTTCGTAGGGCAGCTCCGTCATCCCGATGGCCCAGCCGGAGGCCCTGTCCACCCCGGTGGAGGAGCGCACCGACGGGAACCGGCCCTCGCTCATCCCGGGCACCGCGATCAGGTCCCACTCCAGGCCCTTGGCGGCGTGCACCGTCATCACCTGGACGACCTCGGGGTTCTGCACGGCGACGTCGGCGGCACCGTCCCGTGGGGTCTCACGTTCCTCGTC
>JAUNRO010000214.1:4272-5561 GCA_030544185.1 Propionibacteriaceae bacterium
GCGCGGCGCAGCCAGTTGTCGGTGACCCGGTCGGAGGGGAACACCCCCTGGACCAGCGCGGGCAGGAACACCATCGTCCACTCCAGGCCTTTGGCCTTGTGCACGGTCAGGAGCTTCACCGAGTCGCTGTCCGACGGCGTCGCCCGCTCGAGTCCAGTGCCATGGTCCTCCTCGGCCTGGAAGTACGCCAGCAGCCCACCGAGCGAGGCGTCCCCGTCGACGTCGACATAGTCGGCGATGGCGTCGACGAAGACCGCGAGCTGGTTGCGGCGCGCGGTCTTGGCGAACTGGGGGGTGGCGAGGAGTTCGACGTCGAGTCCGAGCGTGGCGATGACCCGCCGAGTGAGGTCAAGGACGGGCTCGTCGCAGTGGGTGCGCAATTCCGCAAGCTCGGCCGCCAACGCGGCGAAGCGCGCCCGGGCCTCGCCCGAATAGGGCAGGTCGCCCGGATCGGTGAGGGCATCGAGCAGGCTGATCACCTCGGTGGGGTCGATTTCCGCGACCGCCCCCTCCAGCGCGGCCACGAGCGCATCACCACCGTCGGCCTCCTCGCCGCGGTCGCGGGCGAGCTCGCGGGCCCGGCGCCCGAGCAGCGCAAGGTCGCGTGGCCCGATCGCCCAGCGGGGCCCGGTGAGGATCCGCAGCAGCTCGGGATTGGCGGTGACATCGTCGAGCACCCGGAGGGTGGCGACCACATCGCGCACCTCCGGCAGGCTCAGCAGACCGCCGAGGCCGACGATCTCGACGGGCACGTCGCGGCTCACCAGCTCGGCATAGAGTGGGCCGATGTCGCCATTGCGGCGGGTCAGGACGGCGATGTCCGACCAGTCGTCCACTTCCCCACCCGAGCGTGCCGCGACGACCCGGTCCGCGAGCCAGGTCACCTCCTCGGCCCAGGTCGCGAACGTGGCTGCGGCGACCTCACCGGGAGGCGCGTCCGGCGGGGCGAGCAGGATGCTGTCCGCGGCGTCGGTGTCCTTCAGCACCGGATCGGCCCGCAGGGCCGCCGCCAACTGGTTGGCGACCTCCAGGATGCGGTGTCCCGACCGCCGGTTGACGGTGAGCGCATAGGACGCCGCCGGGAACCCGTCGCGACCCGGGAAGTCAGTGGCGAACTGCAGGATGTTGCTCGCCGCCGCTCCGCGCCAGCCATAGATGGCCTGACAGGGATCGCCGACGGCCGTGACCGGATGGCCTCGGCCGTGCGCCGTGTCCGGCCCGGAGAACAGTCCCTGAAGCAGATCGGCCTGCGCCGCGGAGGTGTCTTGGTATTCGTCCAGCAGCACGAC
>JAUNRO010000215.1 GCA_030544185.1 Propionibacteriaceae bacterium
TCCTGCATCGGCTGGGTGAACTTGCTGAAGCCGACCGCATCGTCGCGGATCTCCCGCGCCTGTTCGGTGGTGAGGGGTTCGAAGTTGGACAGGAAGGTCCCGGGGGTCGCGATGTCGGCCTCCGCCTGTTCGTCATAGCCCCGGTGCACGGCGTCATCGGGCCGCTGGAACAGCAGCCGTTCGCAGTTCTCGACGAACTTCCGGGACCGGTCGGGCTCGCTCGGCACAACCACGGAGGCGGTGATGTCGTCCTCGGTCTGGACCTTGACCGCCGGCGCATAGTCCGGACGCAGGGAGAACAACCGCCACGAGCCGTCGGGATGGAAGCCGACGCGGAGCATGCTGACCACGACCCGCTGGTCGTCCAGGCGGAGCACATTGCCCTGCCGGCCGTTGAGCTGGCGCACCGAGAAGTGCGACCGCCAGTCCTCGCCCCACTCCGGACGGTAGGACCGCTTGACGACCAACACGAGTTCCTTGAGGTGGATCGGGATGGATTCGAGCCACGCGTTGTAGTAGTCGTTGAAGTCCGGGGACGGCGTCAGCAGTTTGACCACGCTGCCCATCGAGCGCCGGTCGCTCAGCACCGGCCGGTGATCGACCCCGTTGCGGGCCGGGTCGGCGAAACGCTGTGAGTAGTCGCGGGCGATGAGATCGGCCACCGCCTGCATGTCGGCATCGAAGTCGGACACATAAGCGTTGCCGGGCAGGATCGCGTCGGTCAACGCCTTGGAGATCTCGGACTTGCCGCCGCCGGACACGGTGCTCGGCTTATGGCAGGTGGTCGCGCCGGGCGAGGTGCCGATCAAGGTCCATTGCGTGGGATCCGAGGGGAGCTGATGCATCTCGACGCAGAAACCGTGCGGGCCGAAATAGCTCCGGTCGGCCCGCAGTGGGATCGACCGCTCGGTCTCGCCCTCGCCCCAGCTCACGGTGCGGGCGCTCAGGCTGTAGCGGGCATGTTCGGGCACCAGGACCAGCCGCTCGTCGCTCGGGTCGATCGCGTGCCCCTCGGGCTGGAGATCCCAGCGCTCGGGATCGCGCTCGAGCACCTCGGCGATCGTCCAGGAGTCCCGGGCGTACTTGTCATAGAACTCGCTGCCCTCGTCATAGGCCGGGAAGACCACTGCGCCACCGGAGTGCTCCTCCTCGGCGAAACCGGCGAGGTTGGCCGCATAGCTGATCTGGGTCTTCACCTCCTTCTTGCAGTAGCCGAAGTAGTTGTCGGCAATCACCGTGACGATGACCCCGCGCTCGTCGCGGGCGCAGATCTTGAAGGCCTGACCATTGTTGTAGAGCTCGTCGGCGCTCTCCCAGCACATGCCGTCGCGCTTCTGCCGCTCGGTCGCCTCGGCGATGTTGGGCAGGCCGAGGTCGATCTTGCGGGTGCGCACGAGATGGGGCGCCAGGATCACGCAACCGGTGTGGCCGGTCCACGACGCCGGGTCGAGGGACGCATCGTTCTCCGGCAGGTGCGGATCGCCGCCGTTGCCGAAGATGCCCTCGACGAAGTCGAGGTTGGAGACCAGACCGCCGGGGGCGATGAAGCGGATCTCCATGCGGCGCTCGCGGGTGAAGCCGGGCACGGCCGGAATGACCAGAGGACGCAGCAGGAGCGAGACGAAGCACTCGGCCGGCGCCGGCTGGTTCGCAGTGAACGGCAACACCATGGACTCGGCCGGCGGTCGCGTCGCGAGATCGAGCAGCCGCGCGAAGGTCTCCTTCGGCACGGCCTTCTTGTCGTCGGGGATCGGCAGGCCGCCCTCGGCGATGTGGAACACGCCCGCGGTCGTGCGGCGGTCGTTGAACGGGTTATGCAGCACACCGTTGGCCAGCCGATAACTGTGCACCAGATCCGAGCTGAACTCCTGGGCGTTCACCGGCAGGGACAGCTCGCGCGCCAGGCCCGGGGTGTCGAGGATCAGCGTGCGGCGCGGCAGCTCGGGGCTCGCCTCCACGTCGGCGAGGTAGTCGTCGAGGAACCGCTCGATCCGGTCGTCGGCCGGGGAGAGCCGATAGGACAGTCGTCGGCTCCACTCCTGGCTGCGGGCGAGCAGGGGACCGACGAGGTCGGTGGTGCGGGTCTCGGCCACGGCCGTCTGGGGCAGCCCCAGCAGCGCGAGGCGGACGTTGATGGCATCGATGACGTCGGCAGGTGGAGTCATGGGCCCAGTATTGATACTGGCGCCAAGTTAGGTAAGCCTTTCCGCGGAGAATTCGTGCAGGATTCACTCGTCCGCGCCCCGGCCGACGCGGTGCACCCAGCGTTCGACCTCGGCACCCAGCAGCCCGGCACAATCGACGCGAACCTCACGCGACGGCGGGCGCCGGGCTGGCGGTGGGCTGCGGCGCGCGGAGGGCGATCACCAGGGCAGTGGTGCCGACCAGCGCGGCGTGGGCGAGGCGCCCCGCCGCCGGCAGGAAGAAGACGGGCAGCCAGGCCAGCATGGCGGCGGTGTGCAGGATGACAGCGATCCGGCCGAGCCGTTCCGGGCTACGCAGCGCCCGCGCGGTGAGCACGGCCAGCCAGCCGAGGGCGACCCAGCCGAGCCCGAAGGTCACCATGGGGATCGGGCCATAGCGGAAGGCCTGCGCGATGGCCTGTGCCTGCTCGGGGGCCAGGCCGTGGAGCGCCGGCAGCGCGAAGGCCTCGGCGCCGTAGTAGGGCAGTAGCAACGCGAGCGCGGCGCCGGAGAGAATCCGGCCGAGGCGGCCGGTCAGCCGCGCGCCCAGCGCGGCGTATGCCACGAAGCCCGCGACGGCGAGCAGGTGCGAGAGGGGCCAGCGCGGATCGGCCCAGCCGGCCGCGGTGTCGCCTGCCGCCCAGGGGCGCAGGGCCAAGTAGCCGAACAGGGCGACGCCCGAGGCGGCGATGAGGATGGTGGTGGTGCGATCGGTGCGGGCGGGCGATGCGGTCATGGTTCCTCCAAAGCGAGATCACTGCTCTCTGTTTCGTCCAGTGTGCAGCACGCCCGTGGTGAATGCAAGAGCAGTGCTCTCGGATGTGGTGGAATGGGTCCATGCCGACACCTCGCGACCTCGCCCATGCCGAACAGCGCGCGCGGATTCTCGCCGTGGCCCGCGAGCATCTCGTCCGGGAGGGAGCCGCCTCGCTGTCGTTGCGGAAGGTGATTGCCGAGGTCGGCATGGTGTCCTCGGCGATCTACCGCTACTTCCCGACCCGCGACGCCCTGCTCACCGCGCTGATCGTGGATGGCTACGGGGAACTGGCGGACACATTGGCCGGGGTCCCGGCCGGCGAACCGCGCGCACGGTTCCGAGCGCTGGCCGTCGCTCTGCTCGAGTGGGCGCGCACCCACCCACAGGAGTTCGCGCTGATCTATGGCACGCCGGTGAGTGGATATCACGCCCCGCAGGACACGATCGGACCGGCGACCCGGGTCGTCCTGCCCTTCCTGGAGGCCGCGGTGACCGGGGGGGCGACGGCGCCGGGGAAGGTGGCGGGCGCCCTGCTCTCGCAGGCACAGGATTTGGTCGATGCGCTTGAGCTGGAGGTCGAGCCGGTCCGCATCGTCGGCGTCGTCGAGGCGTTCACCCTGCTCGTCGGGTCGCTGATCCTGCATCTGGGGGGCCACTACGTCGGCACGTTCGAGCCGTTCGACTGGCTCGCCGAGCGAATTGCCGAAACAGCCGTGGCGCTAGCCGGCTTCGACTCCCCACGGTGACGAAATATGCCGGAGGCCCTGGTGGTCGCCAGGCGCCCCGCGCGGGCGATCGGATGGCCGCGGGCCCCAGCGGATCAGCGACCGCGGATCACGATGGCATCGCCCACGGCCCGCTCGGTCGTGCCGGAGACCGAGTTGGTGACCCGGCCGCCCACCACCATCGTCGTGGAACCGCCCCCGTCGAGGTTGATCGCGTCGACGAGCCCCAGGTCCCGCGCAAGCTCGGCGGTCTCGTGGATGCTCAGGCCCACCGAATCGGTCTGGCGCCCGTCGGCGGTGACGAGGACCAGACGTCCGTGCGTGTCGATGCCCGCGATGGTTCGGGGATTGCGCTGATGGGTCCAGCCATAGAACGCGCCGGGATTGTCGGGCTGCACCATGCCGTCGCGGGCGGCGGTGACGTGGAGCCGGCCGTCCACCACGAGGAGCGGCCCACCGTTGACCACCTGGGTGTGCGGGGTCATCGCCAGCCTGCGGCCGCGCTCGTCGAGATATTCGTTAGTGAGCTTGACGTGGCGGGCCGACGCCCCGAACTTGCGCAGAGCTGGCGCCCAGGCACCGGTGGCCTGCACCGAGATCTGGCCTTTGGTCAGCTGCGTCCCGCGGGAGTCCTGGAGCCGGACGATCCTTCCCTGCCGGTCGACCACGACCTCCACGCCCGCCCCCGTCGGGGTCGAGGCACCGAAGTCGGGGGTGAAGGCGACGACCTCGTCGGCGGCGGTGCTGGTCACGTCGTGCTGGGGGGCATCGGTGGGAGAGTCGCCCAGGCCGCCGCAGTTGCGGATCTTGCCAGGCACCCGGTTGATGCCGTCGAGGGTCAGCTCCCGGCCGCGGGCGGAGACGCTTCCCGACCACGTGAGCCGTTGCACGGCGGCGCGGCCGCGGCGGTGATCGATGATCAGCGCGGGCCGGTCGCCCACGGTTTCGCTGAGGATCCGGCCGTCGTACGCTCCGGCGCCGGCCGGGTCGCCGGGCGCGCCGTGCTCGGCGCCAAACACGAAGAACCCCGCGTTGATCGCGGCGAGCGCGTCGGCACCCATCGCCGAGGTGGTCTCCGTGGTCTCGAGATCACGCCCGAACGTCGCGTCCACCTCGCCCTTGAAGCGCTTGGGGTTGATCGTCAGGACCTGGACCCTGACCGGACCCCCGTCCGGGTCGATGTCGACGGCATCGCCGTCCCAGCCCATATACCAGGTGCCGGCGCCGAGGTCCAGGGCCTGAATCCGCTGCTGCGCGGCGACGGCTTCGGCCTGGGTGGCGAAGCGACCGACCCGGACGCGATATCCCAGCGACCCCCCGGAGTCGGCCAGCCGATCGGCGATGACCTCCTCGACGCGGGCGTCGAAGCCCGCGGCGCGCAGCTGCGCCGCGACATCGTCGGCGATCGCCCGGGTGGACACGTTCGAGGCGCGGACCGCGTCGTCTCCCGACGGCAATGTCAACTGGACGGTCCACGGATAGACCGCGGCGGGATCGCCCAGCGTGAACGCGCTGTGGGTCAGGCCACGTGCGAGCTCGCGCGTGGTGCCGCCGGCGGCGAGCGTCTCCACGGAGGCCGTGGCGGGAACGGGCGGACGGGGGGCAGCGACCGCAGGGGTCGCGACGAGCCCTGAGGTCAGGGCCAGGCCGGCCAGCGCCACCAGGGCGTTGGCGCGGCGGGTGCGGATCTGAGCGGCTCGCGGCCGGGGGGCGATGGTCACGGCCAGAGACTAGAAGCGGCACTCGGCCGCGGAGAACCCCCGTCACCAGGGGTTCCACGAGTGTTCACCGCCCGAGGGGGCTGGCTGCGCGGTGGAACCCGTTAGCGGCGGGGGATGGTTGTTCCTAGACTGAGCCCTGTTTGTGCCAACCAGCCCGAGGGGAGCCCATGTCC
>JAUNRO010000216.1 GCA_030544185.1 Propionibacteriaceae bacterium
GGCTGTCCGCCGACTCGGCCGACTCGGCGTCCTCCGGATCGGCCATCGAGCCGTCACCGCGCAGGTGCTTCAGATCGAGCGGGTTGCCGTCGCTGTCGGTGACGTTGGCGCCCTCGACGATCAGCGCGAGGGCCTTGCCCCGGCGGATCTCGGTCATCCACTCGCCCATGTGGTTGTGCTCCATCATGTGCTGCATCTCCTGCTCGGGGGAGTTGCCGGACTGCTGGGCCTTGCGGATGATGTGCTGGGTGAGGTCCTCCTGGGCGACCCCGACCTGTTCGTTGTCGGCGACCTGGTCGAGGACGAGCTGGGCCTTGAGCGCGTCGCCGGAGCGGGCGTCGATGTCGGCCCAGAACTCCTCGGCAGTCTGCTCCTCCTCGCCGTCCTCGAGATATTGATCCAGGGTGAGCCCGGCCTGGGCGAGCTGGTTCTGGATCTGCTGGTGGCGGGCGTCGATCTCGGCGGCCAGCAGCTTCTCCGGGACGGCGATGTCGATGCGGCCGATGAGGTCCTCGAGCACCTTGTCACGGGCGTCGGCGGCCTGCTCCAGACGCGCCATGTTGGCCACGGCGGTGCGCAGATCCGCCTTCATCTCCTCGACGGTGTCGAACTCCGAGGCCAGCTGGGCGAACTCGTCGTCGACCTCGGGCAATTCCTGCACCGCCACCTTCTGAACGGTCACGGTGACGTCCACGGTCTCCCCGCGCAGCGGGCCGCCGACCAGCTCGGAGGAGAAGGAAGCGGACTCACCGACCGACAGACCGGTCACGGCGTCGTCGAGGCCGTCGAGCATGCCGCCGGAACCGATCTTGTATTGCACACCCTCGGCGGTCGCCTCCTCCAGCTCCTCACCGTTCTTGGCGCCGGTCAGGTCGATGGTGACGACGTCGCCGTCCTCGGCCGCGCGCTCGACGTCGGTCAGGGTGCTGAAGCGCTGACGCAGGAGGTCGATCTGCTCGTCGACGCGGTCCTCGTCGGCCTCGGTCACCGCGTCGACCTCGACGCTGATCGTGTCGAACGCCGGGACCTCGAACTCGGGCCGCACGTCGACCTCGGCGGTGAACTCGACGAGCTCGTTGTCCTCGAGCTTCGTGACCTCGACCTCGGGCTCGCCGAGCGGGTTGAGCTGGTTGTCCTCGATCGCCTGGCCATAGAGCTCGGGCAGCTTCTGGTTGATGGCTTCCTGGAGCACCATGCCGCGGCCGAACCGCTGATCGATCACCAGCGGCGGCACCTTTCCGGCCCGGAAGCCGGGGATGTTCACCTGCGAGGCGATATCGCGATATGCCTTGTCCAGGGCTGGCTTCAGCTCGGTGAAGGGCACCTCGACGGTGATCTTGACCCGCGAGGGGCTCAGCTTCTCAACGGTGCTTGGCAAGGTCTACTCCTGAAATGATGGTGGGGCGACGCCCCGTCCGGACGCGCGCTCGTGACAGGCCCCCTCGGGGCACACCCGGACCATGGTAGGGCACCGTGGCAGCTGACGCCGAGCAGCCCTCAGGGCTGGTCGGGGCGACAGGACTCGAACCTGCGATCTCCTGCTCCCAAAGCAGGCGCGCTAGCCACTACGCTACGCCCCGGTCTGCCCGCTAATGCGGGCCTTGGCGATTGTAGCCCCAATTCACACGCGCTGGCCTTCGGGAATCAGCTCGGCATAGAAGATGATCCGCGAATCCCAGTCGTTGGTGGATGGCACATAGTCCCAGCAGATCATGATCGCCAGCTGCGGCGGGCCGTCCGGGTTGAAGAAGACACCCGACTCCGGGTCATAGGTCGACACCCAGACCTTGTGATCGCGCGTATAGCGATAGCACACCTGGTTGCCCTCGGCGTCGGAGATCTTGATCAGATCCCCCTCCCTGAGCCCGCCGGTGCCCTCCTGCAGTCCGTTCTTGCCATAGAGGTCGTTGCCGAGCGCCTGGCCCTTGGAATAGGTGTGGATCGTCAGGATGACGTTGCCCTGGGTCGTGCCCGGCGCGGGACTGCCGTTATACCAAGCCGTCGTGTAGCCCTGGTTCGGCGGCGGCGCACCCGGATTCCCCTGGGCGTCCTTGCCGACAACCATCATCGGCGATTCGACGCCCATCCGCTCGATGACGAACTTGGTGGGCGATTCCATGTCACCGGTGTAGTTCGTGCAGGTCTCGTTCCCCTGCGCGCCCGCGGTCGGGGTCGCCGGCGCCGTCGAGGTCGCCCCCGGGTCGTTGCTGGGCTCGACCGGCTCCATCGTGTCCATCGTCTCGTCGGTGACGTCCGCGCCGGGGGCGGCGGTCACCGGTGCCGCGGTCTGGGGTGCACCGCCGGGGCGCAGCACGAACAGCGCTCCGACGACGATCATCGCGACGACAACCAAGCCGAGCAGCACCTGCACGGCACGGTTCTTCAAGATGGGCATGGGAACACTCCTGCACGATCGACCAGTGGCACCCTAACCGGGCGGGTGGCATTTCTCGGTGACCTTCTCAGGTGCGGCGATCAGCTATGCTGTCCTGCGCACGCGGATGTAGCTCAATGGTAGAGCCCCAGTCTTCCAAACTGGCTACGCGGGTTCGATTCCCGTCATCCGCTCCACATTCACCCCGGACAGGGCCCCTCAGGCCGTCGGCGCCCGCAGGGTCAGCCACGCCAGCGCCTCGAGCCCGTCGGGCGCCAGCGGCGCCCGGGCGATCAAACGGCGTACGCAGCGGTGGGCGTCCGGCATTTCGCGTCCCTGCGCCGGCCGGAGCAGCGAATGGACCACGACCGCCCGGGCCAGGTCGGCGTCGCTGCGCCGTGGCCAGAGCTCGCCGTGGGTGAGGGTGCACATCAGGTCCACCTCGCGCAGCGCCCGCGCCAGCCGGGCCCGCAGCTCCGGTGCGCCACCGCTGACCATGAGCCGCAGCTCCGCCAGCGTGACCGGGTCCAGGCTCTGGTCGGTCATGGCGCCGGAGAGCCGGTCGACCACGGCGGCGATCTCGGGTTCGTGACCGACGAGTTGGCCGCTGGCCCAGAGGTGGAGCCAGGCGAGGGGTACGCCCGGGCCGGGCGGGAGGTCGGCCAGTTCGGCGGCCGCGCGTTCGGTGAGGCCGCCCGTCCCCACCAGCCACTCCCGGGCCCGGACGAGCAGCAGCGCCCGCAGCGGGCTGCTGTCGTCCCCCGGCCGGTCGAGATAGGCCTCGATCAACCCGGCGGCCTCGTCGTGGGCGAGGTGGTGGCCGGGCATGGCGCGCAGGACGATCAGCCCTTCGGCAGCCGTGCTGAGCGCCCCCGCGGCGGCGAGGTGCCGGGCCAGCCGGGCGAACGTGCGCTCCTCGTCGGCATAGGCGACGTCGAGCCAGGTCACGCCGCGGGCATCGGCGACCTCGAGGCGCTCCAGATCGGGCGCGTCGTCGTGATCGCCCTTGATGAGCACGGCGGTGTCGGGGTGATCGATCAGCGGATCGACCCGGTCTGCGGCGACCCGGTCGAGGGAGTCGGGGAACCAGACGGGATAGCGTTGCCGCACGGCCTGCGGCTCGGCGTACCACTCGCCCGACAGCACCAGCTGATAGCGCCCACCGGGCGCGAGCTCGAGCCGCGGCGTCCCGATCCCGTCCTCGTCGGCGATCAGGTCGCCGCGCGTGAGCCGCAGGGCCAGGCAGCGTGGCGTACCGAACCGGTGGAACGTGAGGAACGCCAGCGCCCCCGCCGCATGAACCTGCAGCAGCCCCTCGGGACCGGGCCGGACGTCGAGCATGAGCCGGTCGACCGGCAGCGGCTGGTCGGTGGGATTGGTGAGCCCGATGCGGACCTGCCAGTGGCGGTCGAAATTGTGCCGCACGCGCACGTCCACCCCGGCGCAGCGTCCGGAGGTCTCGATCTCATCGACCTCGACGCGCACGTGATCGGGACGATAGGGCTCCTCGCCGATGCCGCGGACGCCCAGGGCCTCGATGAGGAGCTCGGCGTCGCCCAGCAGCATCCCGGCGAGCCGGCCGTCGGGGCCGATCCTGATCTGGGCACCCTCGGCCCCGGTCGTGTCGCCCCACCAACTCAGCACATCCTCGCGCCCGGTCATCGGCGCCTCTGACAGCGGCCGCACCAGAACAGGTTGCGCCCCTCGAGCACGGCTGTGCGCACCCGCGCGCCACACACCAGGCAGGGCAGCTCGGCGCGACGATAGACATAGACCTCGCCGCCGTGGTCGTCGACCCGCGGATCGCGCCCCATCGCCTGCGGGCTGTGTTCGTCGCGGACGGTATCGATGCGGTTGTCACGGACCCCGATCGGCATCAGCCCGACCAGGTCGGCCCAGATCGCCTTCCACGACGCGGGCCGCAGGTCCGTGCCGGGGGTCATCGGGTTGAGTCGGTTCCGGAACAGCACCTCGGCCCGATAGACGTTGCCGACCCCAGAGAGCACCGTTTGGTCCATGAGCAGGGCCGCGATGGGCTTGCCCGAGCGTCGGATGCGCTGCCAGGCCCGGCCCGGGTCCGCGTCCGCGCGCAGGGGGTCGGGACCGAGCCGCGCGACCTGGCTGGCCACCTCCGCCGGCGTCCGCACCGCGCACAGCTGGGGCCCGCGCAGATCGGCCGCGGTCGCGTCGTTCGCCAGCCGCAGCCGCACCTGCCCGACCGGTGGGGCCATCGGCGCGATCCGGAAGGACCCGATCAGCCCGAGATGGATGTGCACGACCCGGTCGGCCGCGAAGTCGAGGAAGAGGTGCTTGCCGTGGGCGGAGGTGGCGAGGAGTTCGGTGCCGTCGAGGAGCTCCGCCGCGGCCGCCATCCGGCCCTGCGGGGAGGAGACGGCGGGCCGGGTGCCGCCGAACGCGTCGCCGAGGTCGAGCGCAAGACGGTGCAGGGTGTGGCCCTCCGGCATCCTCGACCCTCCTCCGGCGTTCGGTTCAGCCACCGAGGTTATCCTGTGGCCCATGCGCTCCGAGTCCGTTCACCCGCGTGACTTCGGCCGCGACGGCATCTCCGGGCTCGTGAGTGCCGATCGGGCGCTGCGGGCCCGGGAGGTCTCGCGCCCCTCGGCCGAGGATCTCGCCGAGGCGCAGCGGACGGCCGAAGAGTTGCTCGGCCGGCTCGACCAGCGCCCGCCGCAGCGGCGCCGGCGCCGCTGAACGCTTTCCCCGCCTGCGTACGCTCGGCGGTGTGCTCTCCCGTCGTCGCTTCCTCACCCACCTGGCGGGCGCGGGGGCGCTGGGCGTCGTGGGGTGTACGCCGGGGTCGCTGCCCGAGCCGCCGACGCGCGACCGGTCCCGGTGTGTGCCCCGCGGGGACCTGCCCCTGCGGGAGCGGATCGGCGAGGCGCGGCTGCACTACGAGCCCACGGGTCAGGCGCGGCCCGTGCGGATCGATCCCGGTTTCCATCACCAGCTCGAGGCCTGGTGGGCGGACTGGCTGGAGCTGTCCGGTCTCGCCACGGACCGGATCGACGACTATGGGGCATGGATCGATGGCCGGGGCAACTGCGACTCCTGGCACCACTCGGGGCGGGCCTATGACATCGCTGCGATCCGGCAGGGGGCGGACGTGGCGGTCTCGTGCCGGGAGGACCTGTGG
>JAUNRO010000217.1 GCA_030544185.1 Propionibacteriaceae bacterium
TCGGCGGCATGAAGGGCACCACCTGGGTGCAGATGATCAAGGCCGTCCTGCTCATGCTCGGTGCGGGCATCATGACCGTCTGGGTCCTGGCGAAGTACGGGATGAACTTCTCCAGCCTCCTCGGCGAGGCCGTACAGGTCCATCCGGACGGTCAGGCAATCCTGGAGCCGATGCTGCAGTACGGCACCAACCCGCTCGGGTTCATCTCGCTGTCGATCGCGGTCGTCCTCGGCTGCGCCGGCCTGCCGCACGTGCTGATGCGGTTCTATACGGTGCCGACGGCCAAGGAGGCCCGGCGCTCGGTGGCGTGGGCGATCGCCCTGATCGGTCTGTTCTATCTGTTCACCATGGTGCTGGGCTATGGCGCGGCAATCCTGGTCGGCAAGGAGACCATCCAGGCGGCTCCCGGTGCGGCCAACGCGGCGGCTCCGCTGCTGGCGCTCGAGCTCGGTGGCCCGGTCCTGATGGGCGTCATCTCGGGCGTGGCGTTCGCGACGATTCTCGCCGTGGTCGCCGGTCTGGCGATCGCCGCGTCGGCGTCGTTCGCGCACGACATCTACAACAACGTCATCCACCGCGGCACGGCCGATCCGGCCAAGGAGATCCGGGTGGCCCGGATCGTCGTGATCATCCTCGGCCTGCTGTCCATCGGCGGTGGCGTGGCTGCGCGTTCGATCAATGTCGCCTTCCTGGTGTCCCTGGCCTTCGCCATCGCGGCGAGCGCCAACCTGCCTTCGATCCTTTACTCCCTGTATTGGAAGGGCTTCAAGACCCAGGGCGCGCTGTGGTCGATCTATGGCGGCCTGATCGCCGCGATCGTGCTGATCGCCTTCTCGCCGACCGTGTCGGGAGCTCCGAGTGCGATGTTCCCCGACGTCGACTTCTCGTGGTTCCCGTTGACCAACCCAGCGTTGGTATCGGTGCCTGTTGGCTTCTTCCTGGGCTGGCTCGGTTCGGTCCTGTCGAAGGAAGACAACGACGCCGTCTCCCGCGAGATGGAGGTCCGCTCGATGACCGGTGTCGGCACAGGCACGGCATTGCAGCACTGACGTCCTGACCTGGTAGCGAACCGCAGTGCGCCGGCCCCGAGGGTCGGCGCACTGTCGTTTCTGCGCATAATCCACGGTCATCTGAGACGAAGGCGCATTTCCCCTAACCACATCGCGAGATAGAGCCACTCGCCGTGGTTTGTGCGCGGTGCACCCAGTCAACCCACCGTCCGTCCTGGATCATCGCCCACGTGATCCGCAGGACCTGCCAGCCATCGGCGACCAAGTCGTTCTGCCGCTCCCGATCCCGTTCGAAGGCCTCCCCGGCTGGAGTGGTATTCATAGCCGTCGACCTCCAGCACCAGGCGGTCCGCGGGAAGAACGACGTCGAGGAAATAGACCCGCCCGGCCGAGGTCTCGATGCAATAGTTCGCCCGCCAGCCCTTGATGCCTGCGGCGCGCAACTGGCTGTGCACCGTGCGCTCGGCCGCTGACCATGGCCTGTCCCGGGAGTCGCGCAGCACTCGTCTCCGCTGCGCATTACCCGGTCGATTCGGATGGGCCGCGACCGCATCCCACATCCGTTGCAGGACCTGCGAGCCACGGTCCTTGGACACCCGAAGCAGGTGATCCACGAACTCGCCGCCGCGCTCCGGGATGAGGTCAACCGCCGCCAATGGAGCGGACATGCAGCGGAACTCCCCGGTGTCGGTGACCCAGTCCGGGTCGACGCTGGCCTCGGTGAATCGGAAGCCAGGCCGGTCGCTCCACGTCCGGCCCGTGGCGCACACCGGGCCGCGGTGAACGACACCCCACAGAAGATGGGCGGCGGTCAGCCCGGTGAACACCACGTCCGGATCGCGCAACTTCGCCGCCCGCATCCGGATCGCCAGATCATCGGCCCGGCTGCTCGCAGCGAAGATCCCGGGCAGGATGCTCGTCAACTCCCCGGCCGCCGCCATGCGACGCAAGAGGGAGTTGAGCTCCCACGGGCACTCGTGGGAGATGACGCCGCCCTGGTTGTTCAGCAGTTCATAGACATCAAGTCGTGTGGCTCTCATGCCTGGCACGGTGCGTGGTTCGTGGTGATTCGTGCCGCGCAGACGGAGGATTTGTGGATAACCAGGGGGTCCAGGGCGCCTGTGGATGAACGTCAACGCGCAGAAACCACGGCCAGTCCCCTCGTCTCGCCATGTGGCTAGGAGAAACGCATCTCATCGCCAGGTGACCGTGGATTATGCCCGGACACTCTCCAGGCGCGCCCTGACACGCAACGAGCCCCCGCCACGCGGGCGGGGGCTCGTTGGAGACAGACTCAGAAAGTCTTGCCAGCGGAGGTCAGGTCCTGGCAGGCCTGAACCACACGGGCGGCCATGTTGGCCTCGGCAGCCTTGCCCCAGGCACGCGGGTCATACTGCTTCTTGTTGCCGACCTCGCCGTCGATCTTCAGCACGCCGTCATAGTTCTGCATCATGTGCGTGACGACCGGACGGGTGAACGCATACTGCGTGTCGGTGTCGACGTTCATCTTCACCACGCCATAGCTGAGCGCCTCGGCGATCTCCTCGGCCGAGGAGCCGGAGCCACCGTGGAAGACCAGGTGGAACGGCTTCGAGCCCTCGGGCAGACCGAACTCCTTGACCACGGCCTCCTGGGCGGCCTTCAGCACCTCGGGCTTGAGCACAACGTTGCCGGGCTTGTAGACGCCGTGCACGTTGCCGAACGTCAACGCGGTCATGTAATAGCCGCGGTCGCCATAGCCCAGTGCCTTCGCGGTGGCGATGGCGTCCTCGGGGGTGGAATACAGCTTGTCGTTGATCTCGTGGGCGACGCCGTCCTCCTCGCCACCGACGACGCCGATCTCGACCTCGAGGATGATGTTGGCGGCCCGGCACTTTTCCATCAGTTCGGCGGCGATAGACAGGTTCTCATCCAGCGGGGATGCCGATCCGTCCCACATGTGGGACTGGAACAGCGGGTTCTGGCCCTTCTGCACGCGCTCCTGGGAGATCGCGATCAGCGGACGCACGAACGAATCGAGCTTGTCCTTCGGGCAGTGGTCGGTGTGCAGGGCGATGTTCACCGGATACTTCTCGGCGACGATATGCGCATATTCCGCCAGCGCCACGGAGCCGGCGACCATGTTCTTCACCGTCGGGCCCGACAGATATTCCGCACCACCGGTGGACACCTGGATGATGCCGTCCGAACCTGCCTCGGCGAAGCCGGCCAGGGCGGCGTTCAGGGTCTGGGAGGAGGAAATGTTGATGGCGGGATAGGCATAGCCGTTCTCCTTCGCCCGGTCCAGCATCTCGGCGTACTTCTCAGGTGTGGCAATAGGCATGTCGCGCGCTCTCTCTGCTCGGGGACACGAATGGCTCGTCGCCCATCCTTTCACGGGCAGCCACGCACCATCAGGCGGGTTGGAGAATCCGCCGACCCGTTCTCCGGCTGGGCGCCCGATCAGTCGTCGACGATGCTCAGATCGATGCCATGCCGACCCGCCGAGTATGCCCGCGCAGCCGAATCCAGGGTTCCCGGCAGGATCCCGAGTCCTTCCAGTGGGAACTCGGTCGTCGCACCGTCGACGCACTCCACCAGCAACCGATAGCCGTGCCCGGGCTTGCCCTTCGCGGCAGCGATCCGCGCGATCCGGTCCCACGGCATGAGCCCATCCTCCGTCTCGATCCCGTCCCGCGACAAGACCATCGCCAAGCCGTCGCCGACCGCGCGCACGCCCTGGCGCAGCCTGCTCAGCCAGATCGCGCGAGCGATCAGGATGACCGAGCCGATGACCGCCGAGCTCGCGAAGACCCAGGTGAGCATCGTCGTCACCTCGCTGAACTGCCAGTCGCGCCGCAGCCAGACGAACAACAGCACCGCGACCACACCGATGACCGAGATCCCCGTGCTGATACTGCCGCCCACGATCCGTCGACGCTGATCGGCGGCCCGACTGGCCGGGATCGCGGCGTCATAGTCGACCGGCAGCTCATGTCGGCTGGTCCGCACGCCACCGGGGAGCGAGTCCTGCATGCGCCCAAGGATAGGCGCCGGCGCTCAACTTCCCTGCTGGCTGATCCGCCAGGCATACATGGCGATGGCCGCGGCCGCGCCGGCGTTCATCGACCGCGTCGAGCCGTCCTGGCGAATCGCCACCAGCTGCGCGCACCCGGCGACGAGCTCATCGGTCAGGCCTTGTCCCTCGGATCCGAAGACCAGGCAGCAGCGTTCGGGCAGCCGGGTGGTCTCCAGCGGCACCGAGCCGGGCAGGTTGTCCACACCGATCACCGCGTACGCCAGATCGGCCAGGTGGTTCAAGAAGTCGCGCTCGTCGGGATGATGGTGCACGTGGAGATAGCGGTCGGTGACCATCGCGCCGCGCCGGTTCCACCGCCGCCGGCCGATGATGTGCACGCCGGCGACGTTGAAGGCATTGGCGGTCCGCACGACCGAGCCGATATTGAAATCGTGCTCCCAGTTCTGGATCGCGATCCGCAACGGCACCCGGCTCCGGTCGAGTTCCGCGACGATCGCTTCGACCGACCAATAGCGAAACGGGTCGGCCACATTGCGCCGGTCGCCGTCGGCGAGGAGCGTCGGATCGAGTCGCGGATCATCGGGCCACGGCCCATTCCACGGGCCAACACCGGGGCCGCCCGGCGGCACGGAAGACAGGGATTCCACACTCTGGACGTTACCCTTGACGGGTGTTCGATCTTTTCCAGTCAGCAGCGCTGACCCCCATGCTCCTCCCGGACTTCCTCGATCCGGAGAAGATCATCAACGCCGCGGGCCCGTGGGCCCTGCCCGTCGTGGCTCTCATCGTCTTCGCTGAGTGCGGGATCTTCTCGCTGCTGCCGGGCGATTCACTGCTGTTCACCGTCGGCCTGTTCATCAAGGTTCCCGTGGTGGCCGGCGCCGCGCCCGTGATCCACTACTTCAGCTCCGAGCCGCTGACGCTGGTCTTCTGCATCCTCGTCCTCATAGTGGCGGCGGTCCTGGGCAATATCTCGGGCTACTTCCTCGGTCGCCTGATCGGCCCACCCCTGTTCAAGCCCCGCAAGGGTTTCATGGGCAAGGTCTTCGACCCGGTCTATGTGGACAAGACCCATGACTTCTTCGAGAAGTACGGCCCCAAGGCCCTTGTCATCGCCCGCTTCGTTCCGATGGTGCGGACGTTCGTGACGCTGGTGGCCGGTGTGGCCGGGATGAGCTTCCGCTCGTTCATCGCCTGGACCGCAATCGGCGGCGTGCTGTGGGTCGGCCTGATCACCACGCTGGGCTACTTCCTGGGGCAGATCAGGTTCGTGCACGACAACCTGGAGGTCGCCATCCTGCTCATCGTCTTCGTCTCGATTCTGCCGATGATCTTCGAGTTCGTCATGGCCAAGAAGAAGAACAAGGTCGAGCAGGTCAACGCCTGAGTTCTTCAGCGCGTACGCGGGGTCCCCGCCCCGCGAGCCGGGCGCACATCCGTCAGGACTGACGCCACTCCCCGGGCGCCTGATAGCCGCCGCCCTCCTGCGGCGGATAC
>JAUNRO010000218.1 GCA_030544185.1 Propionibacteriaceae bacterium
CAAGGCGCATCGGTCGAGGTCTAACGCGAGATGGTGCTGGACCTGGACGCGTCGATGGGCCGCGTCCTGCAGGCCCTCGAGGACGCCGGCGCGGCCGACAACACGGTCGTGCTGTTCTTCAGCGACAACGGCGGCGAGCGGTTCTCCTATCAGTGGCCGCTGTCCGGCCAGAAGTTCTCCCTCCTCGAGGGCGGGATCCGCGTTCCGACGATCCTGCGGTGGCCGCGCCACATCGGCCCGGGGCAGACCAGCGCTACGCCCGTCGTCACCATGGACTGGACCGCCACGCTGCTGGCCTGGGCGGGCTCCCCGCCGCCCGCTGGGGCGTACGCCCTGGACGGCACCGATCTGACCGGGCACCTCCTGCGCGAGGAGTCCCTGCCCGAGCGGGAGTTGTTCTGGCGCGTACGCCACGAACGTGCGCTGCGCCGCGGGGACTGGAAGTACTACGCGACCGAAACCGCGCAGGGCTGGACGGAGCGGCTGTTCGATCTGAGCCGCGATCTGCGCGAGCAGGCGGACCTGAGCCAGCACCATCCCGAGCTGTTGGACGAACTCCGCCGAGCGTGGTCGGACACGGCCGATGCGCTGCTTCCGTACAACTGAATCGCAAGTAGTTTCCGATCAGTGATAGCAGCGCCTCGACAAGAACGCGGGGATGTCACTGTGGCGGGCAGCGACAAACAACACATCATCATCGAAAAGACCACCCGTCCGCCGTCTCGAACATCGGCGCCAGGCCGGTCCACAAACATGATGGGAAGGAGTGCGCAATGGTGCGCAAACACCGCATAGTGGCGCTGATTTCTGCCGCCGCTCTCGGGCTGGCGGGCTGCGGGGGAGGTGGCGCCGGGGGCGAGACCGAGTCCCCGACCGGGCGCGACTACAGGCCCCCGGTGGCCGACGGCGTCGAGGTGCGCGACGACGGTGCCCAGACCTTGGAACGCAATCCGCCGGTCGAGGGCGGCTCGCTGTCCATCGGCACGATGACCGCGGCCGAGTCGCTGGATCCCGCCGGCGTGGTGTCGGGGCAGGCGTCCATCATGAGGGCCATCTATGACCCGCTGTTCCTCTTCGACGACGACGGCAATGTCGTTCCCGAACTCGCCGAGAGCATCGAGACCACCGACGGTGGCACGACCTGGGTCATGAAGCTGCCCACCGGCGTGAAGTTCTCCGACGGCACCGACTTCAACGCCGAGGCCGTCGTCCACAGCCTGGAACGCGTTGCAGCGCCCGAATCGCTCGCCCGCTCCGCCAATGACATCCGCTCGATCGAGTCGATGACGGCCGACGACCCCGAGACCGTGACCTTCGTGCTCCCGGAGCCCAACGCCGGATTCCCCAAGGTGCTCGTGCCCTCCGGCGTTCTGTCCGCCGGCATGATCACCTCCCCCGCCGCGGTGGAGAGGGAAGGCGCCCAGTTCGGCATCCGGCCGGTCGGCACGGGTCCGTTCATGGTGACCCAGTTCACCCCGGGTGGCGACATCGTCATGCAGAAGAACCCGAACTACCGCATCGCGGGCACGCCGCACCTCGATGAGCTCCGGTTCGTCCCGGCCACCGACGGCAACGCGCGCCTGTCCGCGGTCGTCGCCGGCACCCTGGATCTGGGCCAGACCCAGAGCGGCACCGATCTGAAGTCGGCGACCGACCAGGGTCTGGTGTCGCTGTATCAGCCGGACGGCACCTATTACAACGTGCTGTTCAACCTGAGGAACGAACCCTTCAGCGATCCCCGGTTCCGCAGGGCCGTCGCTCAGGCGATCGACACCGAGGCCCTGAACGATGCGGTCTTCGACGGCCTGAACACCCCGATGAACGGGATGTTCCCCCCGAGCAACCCGCATTACCTGGAGGATTCGGGTTGGCCGGCCTACAACCTCGAGGAGGCCACGGCCACGGTCGAGACGCTCAAGGGTGAAGGCCTGCCGGTGGCGATGACGATCACGACCACCGCGCAGCCCGAGATCCAGCAGCAGGCCCAGATCGTGCAGCAGATGCTCAACGACGCGGGCTTCGAGGTCCAGCTGCGCACGGCCGATCAGCCGACGATGGTGACCGAGGCCCTCAGCGGCAACTTCGATGTGCAGATCCGGTTCGTCGAGGTGCGCGCTGAGGTCGACCAGGCGCTGCGCACGCTCTATCACAGCGATTCCCGGGGCAACTCGGGCGGCGCCGGTGACCCGGATATCGACCGCCTGCTAGATGAGCTGACGACGACCGAGGGCCAGGATCGTCGTGAGGAGATCTATCAGGAGTTGCAGCAGCAGTTCGCCGAGTGGATTCCGATCATCCCGCTCAACGCCCACCGTCAGGGTTGGTATATCGGCAACAACGTCGGCAACTTCCCCGGCAGCCGGCCCGGATTCGCGGATCCGGACTGGAAGGAACTCTGGCGTACTTCCTGAGTGACATCGACCACCGGTGCCCCGGTCCCGCGCGAGCTGGGCTGGGGCACCGGCGGTTGCCTCCCGGGCCATCCGGCCGGGAATTTCACGTGACTTCTTCGGGACCGTCAGGGCCCGAGCGAATGAATCACTGAGCGGAATCCCCACTCTCGGGACGACGCCAGCTCCCTACCGTCTTAACGACAACCACCGACCGCAAAGGGCCACGTCCCGTGAGAAAACTGCGACTCTTCGCCGCGCGAGCGGCCCACCTGCTATTCGTCCTCTTCGGGGTCAGCTTCCTGGTCTATCTGCTCCTGGACCTGCTGCCGGGCGACACGGCCGAAGTCATCGTGGCCTCCAGCTCGAACCCCTCGCCCGACGCCGTGGAGCAGATCCGGGCGCAGCTGGGGCTGGATCAGCCGTTCTTCGTGCGTTATCTGGACTGGCTGGGTGGGGCGCTCACGGGGGATCTGGGGGTCTCCTACCGGACCGGTGAGACGGTGGTGGCCTCGATCGCCTCCCGGCTGCCGGTGACCCTCGAGCTGCTGATCCTGGCCGAGGTGGTCTCGCTGCTGATCGCGATCCCCCTGGCCGTCTTCGCCGCGCAGCGTCGCGACACCGTGTTCGACCGGGCCACCGCCGTGTTCACCTTCGGCCTGCAGTCGGTCCCGAATTTCGTGGTCGCGCTCGTCATGATCGTTGTCTTCGCGGTCGTCCTGCGGCTGCTTCCCGCACTCGGGTTCGTGCCGTTGGAGGTGAGCGTCGCCGGCAATCTGAAATCGATGATCATCCCGGTCGCCGCGTTGTCGAGCACATTGATCCCGCTCTATACGCGGGTGCTGCGCAATGAGGTCATCCGGACGCTTCAGGAGGACTTCATCCTCATGGCGCGCGCCGCGGGCATCAAGCCACTCGACATCCTCTTCCGCTATACCCTCAAGCCCTCGCTGCCGACGCTGATCACCGTGGTGGGCATCAACATCGGCACGCTGCTGGGCGGGACCATCATCATCGAGCTCATCTCCGGTCTCCCCGGGGTGGGCACGCTCCTCTACACGGCCATCAACACCCGCGACTACGTCCTGGTGCAGGGCATCGTGCTCTTCATCGCGTGCGGCTATGTGTTGGCCAACTTCCTCGTTGATCTCCTGTACACCTACCTCGATCCCAGGGTGCAAGCATGACGAATCCCACGACTGTGCCCGACACCGGCGCGCCTGATCCCGCCGCCGCCCCGATGGCGGCCGCCGCCGTCACGCCGTCCGCGCGCCGGAAGATCACCCAGCACCCGCTGCCGGTGACGACCTCGTTCATCTGGATGGCGCTGCTGCTCATCCTGATCCTGATCGAGCCTTTGCTGCCCCTGCCGGATCCGACGCGCACCGATTATCGGGCGATCGCCGTCCCGCCGGGGCACCCCGACCACATTCTCGGGACCGACGAGATCGGCCGTGACATCCTGGCGCGACTGATCGTCGGAGCCAGGGTCAGCCTGATCGTCGGCGTCGCCGCTGTCGCCGTCGCCACCTTCGTCGGATCGGTGCTCGGCATGATCGCCGGCTATTTCGGTGGCATCGTGAACCGCATCATCAGCGGCCTGGTCGACATCCTGCTCGCCTTCCCCGCCCTGGTCGCGCTGATCGCTCTCGGTGTGTTCATGGGACCCGGCCTGGTCACGATCATCATCGGCATCGGCCTGATCCTCTCCCCCGCCGTCGCCCGCGTTGCCCGGTCGGCGACGATGATGTATGCCAAGCGCGACTTCGTCACCGCCGCCCGGGGCATGGGCATGGGCCATCTGCGCATCCTCCTCCGCGAGGTGCTGCCGAACGTGGTCGTGCCCGTGCTGTCCTATGCGATGGTGCTCGTCGCGGTGGCCATCGTCGCCGAGGCCAGCCTGAGCTTCCTCGGCCTCGGCGTGCCGCCACCCGCCTCCAGCTGGGGCTCGATGATGGGCAGCGGCCGGTCCGAGCTGAACGACAGCCCGCACATCGTGCTGTTGCCTGCGGCGGTCATGTTCGTCACGCTGCTGTCGCTGAACTTCCTGGCCGAGCACTTCGGCAAGCGCTTCGACATCAAGGAGGCCGCGCTGTGAGCACCAACCTTCTCGACATCGAAGATCTCACCCTGCACTTCACGACCCCCCACGGCATCGCCGAGGTGGTCAACGGGGTCAACATCTCGCTGGCGCCCGGGCAGGTGCACGGGCTCGTCGGTGAGAGCGGCTCGGGCAAGTCGGTGACCGCGCGGACCGTGCTCGGGCTGCATCCGGAGAAGAACATCCACCGCCGCACAGGCTCGATCCGCTATCGCGGGACCGAGATCCTGGGCGCGAGCGAGGACACCTTGCGCCGCGATATCCGCGGCCAGGCGATCTCGATGGTCTTCCAGGACCCGATGACCGCGCTCAGCCCGGTCATGAAGGTCGGCCAGCAGCTCGCGCTGCCGATGATCCAGCACCTTGGGATCAGCAAGCAGGAGGCCCGCAAGCGGGCGATCGAGCTGCTCGACCAAGTGGGCATCCCCAAGCCGCAGGAGCGCATCACCCAATATCCGCTGGAGTTCTCCGGCGGTCAGCGCCAGCGCATCATGATCGCGATCGCGTTGTCGTGTGATCCGCAGGTGCTGATCGCCGATGAGCCGACCACCGCGCTCGATGTGACCGTGCAGGCCCAGATCCTCGACCTGTTCGATCAGCTGCGGCTCGACCGGGAGCTGGCCATCCTGCTGGTGTCGCACGATCTGAGCCTGATCGCCGAGCGATGCGACCGGGTGTCGGTGATGTACGCCGGGCGCATCGTCGAGTCGGGTGACGCGCAGACGATCTTCGTGGAGCCGATGCACCACTACACGGCGATGCTCGAGGAAGCCCGCCCGCTGCTGGAGAACCCACCGCACACGCCGCTGCGGACGATCCCGGGTCGTCCCCCGCAGCTCTATGCACTGCCCCAGGGCTGCTCGTTCGCGAGCCGTTGCCCGGGTCGCCAGGCGGACTGTGAAGAGATCCGCCCGCCGCTCATCGAGCAGGGCACCGACCGGCGACTCGCCTGCCACCATCCCTATACCGGAAGCCACCCGGAGGTATTGCAATGACCGACCACGCCACCACCGAGGCCGCCACCCCGGAG
>JAUNRO010000219.1:0-4195 GCA_030544185.1 Propionibacteriaceae bacterium
GAAGAGGAAATGAAGCTGCCGGACGATGTCGCCGAGGCCGTGAAGAGCACCGGCGTCGTGCGCATGCTCCAGCCGAAGGAGTTCGGCGGCTATGAGTCACACCCGGTCGAATATATGGAGGCCGTCTACAACATCGGCGTCCACGACGGCTCGGCCGGCTGGGTGGCCGGCGTCGTCGGCGTACACCCGCATGAGCTCGCCCAGGGTGACCGCAAGCTCCAGGAAGAGCTGTGGGGCGAGGATCCCGACACCTGGATCGCTTCGCCATACGCCCCGTTCGGGCGAGCGCGGCCGGTGGACGGCGGCTGGATCTTCAATGGCCGGTGGAACTTCTCCTCCGGCACCGACCACTGCCAGTGGGTGACGATCGGCGGTCTCATCACCGATCAGGAGGGCAATGTCGACGACCCCGAGGCGATCCACTTCGTCCTGCCCCGCAGCGATTATGAGATCGTGCACGACTCCTGGGATGTCGTGGGCCTGCGCGGCACCGGCTCCAAGGATCTCATCGTCAAGGACGCCTTCGTCCCGACCCACCGCGCGATCCGCACCGATCCGGTGACCGACGGCACTGCCGGCCTGGCCGCGGGCCGCGAGAACGCGCTCTATGCGGTCCCGCGGAACATCCTCTTCTCGGCGTGCATCACCACCGCGACCCTGGCCCTGGCGGAGAGCACGATCGCCGCGTCGATCGACTGGATCCGCAATCGCGAGGGCCGCTTCGGCAAGGCCGCCACCGATCCCTATCAGCTCGCCGCTCTCGGCGCGGCGATGGCCGATATGGATGCCAGCAAGCGCCACGTGTTCACCGATATGGAGCGCGCCTTCGAGCGGCTGGAGAAGGGCGAGACCATCTCGTTCGACGACCGGGCCGACATCCGGCGCAACCAGGTCCGCGCCTCCCAGCGCGCCGTCGCCGCAGCCGATGATGTGTTCAAGCTCAGCGGTGGCGCCCAGTTGCAGAAGAGCCTGCCGATGCAGCGCTGCTGGCGGGACGCCCAGGCGGCCCTGCACCACATCCAGAACCAGCAATACCCGATGTATCACGCCTGGGGCCTCAACTTCTTCGGCCACGAGCCGCCGCGAACGGTGAAGATCTGACGTGAGCGACCAGATCACCTTCGAATCCACGACCCGCCACGCCGAGATCGACGGCCTGCGGGTGCGCTACCACGAAGCGGGCCAGGGACCCCTGCTGCTGCTCATGCACGGCGGAGCCCCTGGGGCGTACGGCTGGGGGAACTTCGGGCAGAACCTGGCCGACTTCGCCCCCCACTTCCGGACCGTCATCGTCGACCTCCCCGGCTATGGGCAGTCCGACGAGCCCGACTTCGCCGGGGCCGGGCGCTACACCACCTATGCCCGGATCTTTGCCGGCCTCATCCGGCAGCTGGGCGAAACCAAGGCGCACGTGCTGGGCATGGCCACCGGCGGCGCCGCCGCGATCAAGATGGCCGTCGACGACCCCGAGGTCGTGGACCGGTTGGTCCTGGTCTCCTCCGCGGGCGGGCTGCCGATCTTCTCGACGATGCCCTCGGAGGGACAAAAGCACATCCGCGCCTACTACAAGGGCGAGGGTCCGTCGCGGGAGAAGATGCGGGCCTACCTCGAGATGATGCTCGCCGACACCTCGCTCATCACCGACGAGCTCATTGAGGAGCGTTATCAGGCCTCGCTCGGCAAGACCGGTGAGGGGACCTCGGGTCCCAACGAGGTCGTGTGGCCGGAGCTGTCCATGATCAAGGCGAAGACCCTGATCATGTGGGGGACCGAGAACCGCATCCAGGGCTTCGACAACGCCCTGTTCATGCTGAAGCAGATCCCGGACGCCGAGCTGCATCTGTTCGGCAAGACCGGGCTGTGGCTTCCCTTCGAACGCGCCGAGGCCTTCGTCCGCGAGGTCACCGGCTTCCTGACCACCTGACCATTTGGCATCAATCCATCAATCGAGGTCCCACACGGCATGTCCATCCAAGCAACGCACCCGAAGCCCTCCATGCTGAGCTTTCTCGGCAAGGGCCAACAGCGCAAGGTCATCCTGTCGAGTTATCTGGGCAGCACGATCGAGTTCTATGACCTGATCCTGTATGCCACCGCGTCCGCGGTCGTGTTCGGGCCGGTCTTCTTCTCGACACTCGATGAGCGCACCGCCACCGTCGCGTCCCTGGCCACCTTCGCCACCGCCTATCTGGCCCGCCCCATTGGCGGCATCGTCTTCGGCCACTTCGGCGACCGGATCGGCCGCAAGAAGATGCTCATGATCTCGATGGCGATGATGGGCATCGCCTCCTTCCTGATCGGTCTGGTGCCGGCCATCCCGATCTGGGGCGCGCTCATGCTCGTCCTGCTGCGCGTCATCCAGGGCATCGCGATCGGCGGCGAATGGGGCGGCGCCGCGCTCATGTCGCTCGAACACGCCGACGACCACAACCGTGGCTTGGCGGCCTCGTTCACCAACGCCGGCGGCCCGTCCGGCGCGTTCATCGGCACCTCCGCCCTCGCCCTCGCCGCGCTGTTGCCGGAGGACGACTTCATGTCCTGGGGCTGGCGCATTCCGTTCCTGGCCTCCCTGATCCTGCTCGTCATCGGCCTCTATATCCGCGCCCAGGTCGTCGAGAGCCCGGTCTTCGCCGAAGCCGTTGCGCTGCAGGAGAAGAAGGACGAGGAGAAGAAGAAGCTCGAGCTGCCGCTGGTGGCCGTGCTGCGTCGTCCCGGCACCCTGGTCGTCACCGCGATCTCCCTGATCGGCGCCTTCGCCATCCAGGCTCTGTTCTCCACGTTCGGTGTCACCTTCTCGGTCGCCAACGGGGTCACGCAGTCCCAGGGTCTGTGGGCCTTCGCGATCTCCCAGTTCTTCGCCGCGATCACCATCCCGGTGGCTGCTGCGATCTCCGACAAGGTCGGGCGCAAACCGGTGATCCTCGCGGGCCTGGTCGGGATGCTCCTCCTGGCGTACCCCGTCTTCATGCTCCTCGGCTCCGGCAACTGGGCACTGGTCATCGTCGGCTTCCTCCTCGCGCTGCCGCTGTGCCAGTCCTGCACGATGGGTCCGCTGGCCGCGTTCCTCGCCGAGAACTTCGCGACCACGTCGCGGTATACCGGTGCATCGCTCGGCTATCAGGTCGCCTCACTCCTGGGCGCCGGCTTCACCCCGGTCGTCGCGGCCTCGCTGTTCGCGGCCCAGAACGGCTCCCTCAGCGGCGTACTCATCTTCCTCATGGGTGGCTGCGCACTGAGTGCCATCGTCCTGACGCTGTTCGCCCGCGAGAGCCGGCACCGCGACCTCACGACCGTCTGATCGACAGAAGGCACCGCCATGGATCTGACCTATGCCAACACCAGCCGCCACGTCCGGACTCGCTCAGCGAACATCCATGTCAACGAGGCGGGACCGGCTGACGGAAACGTCCTGCTGTTGTTGCATGGGTCAGGTCCTGGTGCCACCGGCTGGAGCAACTTCGTCAACAACATCCCCGCGTTCGCCGAGCGCTATCGGGTGATCGCAGCGGACCTGCCGGGCTGGGGGAAGTCGGACGCCGTCAGCTGGCAGGACCGGGACCACCCGACCTCCGTGGCCGACCTGCTCGATGCGCTGGACATCGAGAAGGCGACCCTCATCGGCAACTCGATGGGCGGTGGGACCACCATCCGCTTCGGCTATGAGCACCCCCACCGGGTCGACAAGCTGATCACCATGGGCGCCAGTTCCGGCACCGCGGGGATGTTCGGCGCCGGAGGATTCACCGAGGGTCTGAAGCTGGTGCAGCAGGTCTATCGCCGGCCGGAGCCGGAGGCGATGCGGGAGCTGGTGAACGTGATGACGTTCGACTCCTCGTTCGCCACCGACGAGATCATCGAGGAGCGGGCCCGCATGACGGCCGCGCGCCCGGAGCACAACAACAACTACCTCGACGGGATCGGCAAGCGCTCCATCGTGGAGCTTGACTTCGCCAAGGTCGCCACGATCACCGCACCCACGCTGCTGTTCCACGGCCGGGACGACCGGGTGGTGCACTTCGAGCATTCGCTCAAGCTCCTCACGAGCATCGCCGACTCCCGGCTCGTCCTCGTGAACCGCTGCGGTCATTGGGTGCAGATCGAGCACACCCAGGAGTTCAACCGCACGGTCCTGGCCTTTCTCACCGACTGACCGGCCTGAGTGACCGCCTAGGCTGGCCCCCGTGTTGATCCTGCT
>JAUNRO010000219.1:4214-5488 GCA_030544185.1 Propionibacteriaceae bacterium
AATCCGCCGAGCTGATCGAGGTGATGCGGACCAAGTCCGTCGCGGATGTCGCGAAGCTCATGGGTATCTCCGATGAGCTCGCGGCGCTGAACGTGCAGCGCTATGCGGATTTCCACACACCGTTCACGACGAAGAACGCCCGCGCCGCCGTCCTGGCGTTCCACGGCGATGTCTATCTCGGCATGGCTGCCGCCTCGCGCTTCGGCGAGCGGGATTTCACCGAGGCGCAGAAGACCGTGCGGATTCTGTCCGGGCTCTATGGCGCACTCCGTCCCCTCGACCTCATGCAGCCCTATCGCCTCGAGATGGGCACGAAGCTCGCGACCGAGCGCGGGAGGAACCTGTATGAGTTCTGGGGGGCTGGCGTCAGCGAGTTGCTGCAGGCCGACCTCGCGGAATCGCCTGGGGCGAAGGTGGTGGTGAACCTCGCTTCGGAGGAGTACTTCAAAGTTGTCCGCCCGCGCGTCCTCGAGGCACCCATCGTCTCCCCGCGCTTTGAGGACACCGATGCCCGCGGGAAGCGGTCGATCGTGTCGTTCTTCGCCAAGCGCGCCCGGGGCGAGATGGCTGCCTGGCTGATTCAGAACCGAGTGCGCCGGGAGCGCGACCTCTCCGGCTTCGATGCCGCCGGCTATCGCTTCGATGAGCAGGCCTCCCGGCCGGGGCAGCCGGTGTTCGTGCGCAGTTTCGCCGATCGCCCGGCAGGAGGCTGATCGTTCGCTCGCCCTCGCGGCGGACGCCGGAGGTCGTCGTTGGCCCGCGGCCCGTGTGGCCTGTGGCTCGTGGTTCGTGTGGCGTGTGGTGCTGTTCTGTGGTCGCCACCTGTGACCCGTAGCCCGTGTGGCCTCTGGTGCTGTCCTGCGCCCGGGCCGTTCTTGCCCGGGCCGTTCGCGAAATTGCGCGCGCCAGGTGGGGGTGCAACGGCACTATCCAGATGGACCCCCTTCTGGTGCACGAAATTTCGGGCACCGGAAGGGGTGTGCTCGCCTTCGCCCGAAATTGCGTGCACAGACAGGGAATGCAGCTGCACCATCCACCTTCCCCGGGGGCCACTCCTGTCAAATCCGTCATGTGGCCCTGCGGTGCTGTCCTGACAGCACTAGCGCCACGCGAGCGCCACGCGAGTCGCGGACGAGGCGTGGCCATGGTCCAGGTCCAGGTCCAGGTCCGCGATCAGTAGACGGCGGCGCAGCCGACGCAATAGTTCACAGACATTCCGGGTCCGCAGGGCCGTCGACAGCGTGCCCACGAGCCGTGCACTCAGCGTGCCTTCG
>JAUNRO010000220.1 GCA_030544185.1 Propionibacteriaceae bacterium
TATCTCGACCCGCAATTCAGCAAGCCTGGCGACGACTTCCCGACCAGCGTCGGCCTCATCATCGACCGCCCGGGTTATCTGCCGGGACTCACCGGAATGCAGAACCTCCAGGAGCTGGCGAAGATCCGCGCAGTGGCCGCCCAGGCCGACATCGTCGCGGCCATGGAGCGGGTCGGACTGCCGCCAGGGACCCGCCAGCGCGTGCGCAACTACTCGCTCGGCATGAAACAGAAGCTGGCCATCGCCCAGTCCTTCATGGAGGGCCAGCAACTGCTGTTGCTTGACGAGGCGTTCAACGGGCTCGACGCGTCCAGCGTCAAGAACATCCGGTCGCTGCTGACCGAGCTGCGCGATGAGGGCCGAACCATCGTCATCACGAGCCACAACCAGGCTGACATCGACGCCGTGTGCGACGACGTCTGGCTGCTGGATGCCCAGCAGTTCGAGCGGCGCTGAGCGGGTCTCACGGTCCTGGATCAGCCGATCCGGTCGAGCGCGTCGGTCAGCCGCTGGACGGCGGCATCGACGTCGGCCCACTTGTCGAGGCCGAACAGGCCCAGGCGGAAGGTGGCGAAGTCGGCGGGCTCGTCACAGGCGAGGGGTACGCCCGCGGCGGCCTGGACGCCCACCTTGGCGAGCGCCGCGGCGGTGTTGTCCCCGGCCTGGCGCTCGTGCACCACCACGACCGACGGGGACTCGAAGCCGGGGGCCGCCACCGAGGCGTACCCCCGCTCAGCCAGCGCCGCCCGCACCTTGGTGCCGAGCTCGACCTGGCGCTCCCGGAGTGTGTCGAGGCCGACATCGAGGGCCTCGTGCATCAGCTGGACATTGTGGGCGAGGGTGTCGGTCGGGACCGTCGCGTGATAGGCGTGCCGGCCCTCGACATAGCCCTCGGACAGCACCAGCCACTTCTTCAGATCCGCGGCGAAGCTGGAGCTGGTGGTGGACTCGATCGCCTCGCGGGCGGTCTCGTTGAGCATCACGTAGCCCGCGCAGGGCCGCCCGCTCCAGCCCTTCTGCGGGGCGCTGATCAGCAGGTCGATGCCGAGGTCGGCCATGTTCACCCACAGCGCCCCTGAGGCGACGCAGTCGAGCACGAACAGCCCGCCGACGGCGTGGGTCGCGTCGGCAACGGCGCGGACGTAGTCGTCGGGCAGCACGATGCCAGAGGCGGTCTCGACGTGCGGGGCGAAGACCAACTCGGGACGGTGCTCGGCGATGAAGGCGGTGACCTCCTCGATCGGAGTCGGCGCCCACACCGCCCGGCGGCCGTCGGAATCGGCCCGGGCCTTCAGCACCAGGTGCTCCCCCGGGATGTCCCCGGCATCGAAGATCTGGGACCAGCGATAGGAGAAGAACCCACTGCGCAGGACCAGGCAGCGCTTGTCGTTGGCGAACTGTCGCGCCACCGCCTCCATGGCATAGGAGCCGCCCCCGGGGATCATCACCGCGGTCGGCGCGGCATAGGTGTCGCGCAGGATGCCGAGCAGGTCCTGCATCACCCCGACGAAGCGGGCGGACATGTGGTTGAGCGCGCGGTCGGTGAAGACGACCGAATATTCAAGGAGCCCGTCGGGATCGACGTCCGCCAACGGCAGGAAGGGGGTCTGCGACATGGGCCCCACCCTAGAGCCGCGTGCGCGGGCATTTCCACACCGGCACACACAGCGAACGGCCCGGACCCCCAGGGATCCGGGCCGCTGCGGCGGACCTTGACGATCAGGCGCTCTTGACCTCCGTCTCATCCTCAGTGACCGCGAGCCGGATCACGCCGTAGTCATAGGCCTTGCGGCGATAGACGACGCTCGGGGCTCCGCTCGCCCTGTCCACGAACAGATAGAAGTCGTGACCGACGAGCTCCATCTCCTCCAAGGCCCGGTCGAGGGACATCGGTGCGGCCGTGTGCTCCTTCTCGCGCACGATCAGCGGGCCATCGCCCTTGACCTCCATTCCCGCGACGGTGCGGGTGTCGTCGTCCTCGCCGGTGGACTGGACGTCGGGCGTCTCGACCCACTCGGCGCCCATGTCGCGGATCGTCTGGTGACCACGGTGGCCCCGCCGGTCGCGGCGGCGGTCGGCGGCCCGGCGCAGCCGCGCCATCAGCTTGTCCAAGGCCTGCTCGAAGGCGGCGACCTTGTCGCTGGCAGAGGCCTCAGCACGAATGACCGGCCCCCTGCTCCGGAGAGTGATCTCAGCCCTGACGGCGTCGTCGGGCGCGCGCTTCGTGCCGGTCGCAGCAATCTGGACCTCGACGCGGATCACGCGCTCGGACAGCTTGTCGATCCGGGTGATGCGGTCCAACACATGGGCACGGAGCTCGTCGGAAACCTGGCAATGGCGCCCTGTCACCACAACGTCCATCACTACCTCCTTGGGTCATGAAACGCATCCGAGCCCGCACGAGCGGGCTCGAAAACAACACCTATGGCCCGTGCCCCTGGGAAGAGGCGCAGACGCAAAAGGCACCGCGCCCACCCGTCCCCCAGAAGCGGGACGAATGGCTTTAGCAGTGCCATGGCCCCAACGTTAGTCGCGTTCCCGAATGTTTACCAGCCATCCGCGCCCCCGTCTTTCGCCGGACATGTGCCAGTCGGATATGGGTGCCTGAACTGGGTGGCGCGGCACCATCGGGGCTGTCCCTACGATGGCAAATGGACCAGCAGGATGACGGTGTGCAACGAGGAGGGACCGTGACGACACGGGTGCAGGGATCGATGTTCATCGCCGGTGAGGCCGTCCGGGGCGCCGGTGAGGCCATCCATGCGATCGATCCGGCGACCGGCCTAGACCTCCCGCCGGCGTACGCCGCAGCGGGTGATGACCAGCTCGATCGCGCGGCGACCGGTGCCCGGGAAGCGTTCGGTCCCTATCGGCGGACCGACCCGGCCGTGCGCGGTGCGTTCCTGCGGACGATCGCCGATCGCCTCGACGCCGATCCCGAGTTGGTGGCGCGCGTGCACGCCGAGAGTGGGATCCTGCGCGAGCGCATCGAGGCTGAACGCAGCCGGACGACCAACCAGCTGCGGATGTTCGCCGACGTAGTCGAAGAGGGCAGCTATCAGGGCCTGCGGATCGACACCGGTGACCCGGGACGCCGTCCACTGCCGAAGCCCGATCTGCGCCACCGGTTCATCCCGGTGGGGCCGGTGGCGGTGTTCGGGGCGAGCAACTTCCCCCTGGCGTTCTCGGTCGCCGGGGGCGACACGGCGTCGGCATTGGCCGCGGGGTGCCCCGTGGTGGTGAAGGCCCACGAGGCCCATCCGGGCACCTCGGAGCTGGTCGGCCGCATCATCACCGAGGCGGTCGCCGACCATGGATTGCCGCCCGGCACGTTCTCGATGATCGCGGGCGGATCCCCCGAGCTGGCGGTCGGGCTCGTGAGCCATCCGGCTATCGCAGCGGTCGGTTTCACCGGGTCGCGGCAGGCCGGGCTCGCGCTGGTCGCGGCGGCGCAGGCGCGGCCGGTGCCGATCCCGGTGTTCGCGGAGATGGCGAGCGTCAATCCGGTGTTCGTGCTGCCGACGGCGCTGCGGGCCCGCGCCGCGGAGATCGGCGCCGGGCTGGTTGCCTCGGTGCTCACGGGGTCCGGGCAGCTGTGCACGAGTCCGGGTCTGGTGTTCGTTGCGGAGGATCCCGCGGCCGATGCGCTTCGCGACACCGCGGCGGCCGCGATCGAGGCGTCCGCGGCGGGCTGCATGCTCACCCGGCGGATCGCGGAGACGTTCGCTGAGGGCGTCGCGCGAGTCGCGGACGTCCCGGGCGTACGCCGAGTGGCGCAGGCCGGTGACGAGGCGGAGTTCGCCGCGGCCTGCACCCCAACGCTGTTCGAGACCGATCTCGCGACGTTCGCCGAGCACCGCGCGGAGCTGTCGGCGGAGGTGTTCGGTGCGCTCACCCTGCTCGTGCGGGTGGCGGGTGACCTGGGCGCCGGCCTGCTCGGCACCGTGCTGCCCGGGCTGGAGGGCCAGCTCACCGCGACCCTGCATGCCGAGCCGGCCGACCACGAGCTCGCCGGGTCGCTGCTCGAGGAGCTGGAGCTGATCGCCGGGCGCATCGTGGTCAACGGCTGGCCGACCGGGCTGGAGGTGAACGACGCGGTCATCCACGGTGGGCCCTTCCCGGCGACGTCGGCACCGGCGACCACATCGGTGGGGACGCGCGCGATCGAGCGGTTCCTGCGCCCGGTGGCCTATCAGAACGTCCCTGCGGAGCTGCTGCCCGCGGCCCTGCGCGACGACGCGACCGGAGCCTGGCGCCTGATCGACCGGAGGTTCACCCGCTGAGGGCGGGTTCACCTCCATCCCAGAAGAACTCTCCTTCGACGGGGCGCGCCACGGGGCGGGCGCACTGCCCATCAGCCTATTCAGCCTTGTCAGGTGCGCGAAGAACCCCTCATTTGGTCAGTTCGGGTCGCGAAACAGAACTGAAACATGAGCGCGAATTCAGCCGCGGACTCGTAACAGCGTGACAATCGACGCGAAACAGACGTGCGATGAAGTTCTCGCCATGGAAACTGCACTTAACACCGGCGACACCGCCTGGGTGCTCATCAGCGCAGCACTTGTGCTCATGATGACCGTCCCCGGTCTCGCTTTGTTCTATGGCGGCATGACCAGGGTCAAGGCCGTCCTCAACATGATGATGATGAGCTTCTCCGCGCTGGCGTTGGTCGGAGTGCTCTGGATCCTGTTCGGCTATGGCCTGACCTTCGGTGACTCGGTGGGTGGGCTCGGCCTGGTCGGCAATCCGATCGAGGCGCTCGGCCTCAACGGCCTGATGAGCGAGGAGGCAATGTCCGGGTCGATCCCCACGCTCGCCTTCGTCGCCTTCCAGTCCGCGTTCGCGATCATCGCTGTCGCGCTGATCTCCGGCGCGGTCGCCGACCGGATGAAGTTCAGTGCGTGGATCGTGTTCGCCGCGCTCTGGGCCGCGATTGTCTATTTCCCGGTCGCCCACTGGGTGTTCGCCTTCAGCGATGACGATGTCACCGGTGGCTGGATCGCCAACCAGATCGAGGCGCTGGACTTCGCCGGTGGCACCGCCATCCACATCAATGCCGGTGCCGCTGCGCTCGCTCTGGTTCTGGTGCTCGGCAAGCGGATCGGGTTCGGCCGTGAGCCAATGCGGCCCCACAACCTGCCGTTCGTGATGATGGGCGCCGCCCTGCTGTTCATCGGGTGGTTCGGTTTCAACGCCGGCTCCGCGCTGGGCGCGAACACCCTCGCCGCCGTCGCCTTCGTCAACACCATCGCCGCCACCGCCGCTGCGATCATCGGCTGGCTCATCCTGGAGCGGATCCGCGACGGCCACGCCACGTCCCTGGGCGCCGCCTCCGGTGTGATCGCCGGTCTGGTGGGCATCACGCCGGCCGCCAACTCGGTGAGCCCGCTCGGTGCATTGGCCATCGGCCTGATCTGCGGTGCGGCGTCGGCCTGGGCGGTCGGGCTGAAGTTCAAGCTGGGCTATGACGA
>JAUNRO010000221.1:0-2965 GCA_030544185.1 Propionibacteriaceae bacterium
GGCCAGAGCGGTCAGGAACCGTTCCAGGCCTATCCGATCGACGGCCAGCCCAACCAGGAGGGCATGCGATGATCATCCGCGTCCTCAACCTAGGTCAGTTCCGCTTCGACGATTCCCACATGGACGATCTCAACGCCTGCGACGACGCGGTCGAGGCCGCGCTCGAGCGCGACGATCAGGACCGGCTCACCCAGGCCCTGACCACCCTGATCGACGAGATCAAGACGCTCGGCGAGGAGCTGCCGATCGACTCCCTTGAGGAGTCCGATGTGATCGTTCCCGACGCCGACGCCACGCTGGCGGAGGTCCGGGAGCTGCTCAACGGGTCTGGTTCGGCCGAGGGCCTGATTCCGGGGCGTACGCCTCAGGACTGACGCAACTGGATCGCGGATCTGGATCAGGCGAGGGCGAAGATGCCGAACTCGATCCAGGCCCCCAGGGCGGCGACGAACCCGATCAGGCCGAGCACGACGGTGAGTGCCCAGAACCGCCCGCGCCATTCCCCGTGCGGGACGCTGACCAGGGCCGCGAGCCCGGGACCGGACGCGGCCAGGATGCCGCAGGTGATGAGGGCGGGCAGGGCCTGCCACGTGTCGCGGGGGCGGCACAACCCGTCGTCATCGCAGGCCAGCACGATCGTCAGCAGCCAGACGCCGACCGCGGCGACGAGGGCGAAGATGCCGACGAACAGCGGCACTGCGACCTGGGCCCACCGGGGGATGGTCCATGTCTGCAGGATCGGGACCGCGACGATCAGGATCAGGCTGGCGAGAACGGCGCCGGCGAACGGCCAGGCAAAGACCCGGGTGTCCGGGGCCTCGATCATCGACACGAGCCAGGTCACTGACGCGCCGAGCGCGAACATCGCCGCAAGAGCCACCACCGCGGAGGGGATGAACCAGCGGCGGGGGAGACGCGATGCTGCCATGACTCCAACCTAGGTGCTGCCGCGAAAGCCGTGTGGACCGTCCTGGGTCTCCGGGGCGATGCCCCAGGAGACAGCGCCCGCTGGACGCCAGTCCGGCTGTTGTGGGCACGCCCAGGGACGTCCGCGATGGCCGACGGCTCCGAGACCCATCCCAGCGTGCCTAGATCTCACCCGGCTTGCCTTGCTGGGCACGCTGAGTGGACGAAGGCACGCTGAGTGGGCGATGCCCCTGTAGGAGGGCACGCTGAGTGGGTAGGGACACCACGCAAGGTCGGCGCACCGCAGCTGGGGCAAACGCGGGATGCGGACGCGTCACAACCGCGCCGGCCCATGACCGTGCACGAAATTTCGGTCACCGCCGCTCAGCAGGGCGCGACGGGAGTGACACCTGGGGCATACCGCGTCCACTCCAGCTCAGTCAGCGGCTCCCCGAGCCCGGCACACAGCTGGGTGGTGGCCTGTCCGAGGAGCAGGGGGCGGACGGTCACCTGGCCGTCGGCGGTGCCGATGAGGAGGCGGTCGTCCAGGGGGATCGTGGCTCGGGCCTGCGAGGCGAGCCGCATCGACAGCAGGGCGGGGTCGGCGGCGGGATCCCAGTTCCAGACCCAGATGCGCTCGTCGGTGGCGGTCGCGAACAGCAGTTTCCCGTCGCGGGAGAACCGCATGCTCGTGACCGTGGCATGGGCGCTGGTCAGCTCGGCCACCGGCGTGGGGTTCGCCGGGTCGGCGATGTCATAGACCAGCAGTTCCCCGGTCGGCGGGGCCACCAGCAGCTGTGTCCCGTCCGGCGAGGCGCCCACGGTGAACGGCACCCCGGGGGGATCGAACCAGCCGACCTCCCGGGGCATACCCGAAAGGTCCCAGATCCGCATGGTGCCGTCCTCCACGGCGCTGCCGAGGAGGGACGTGCCGGGGATCGTGGTGATCGTGTGGTGCCAGCCCGGGACCTCCTGGGTCTGCCGCCAGTGCTGGCCGTCGCGTTCGAAGATCACCAGGCCCGCCTCGCGCAGCCGGGTGAGCGCGAGGTGACGGCCGTCGTCAGTGATGGCGATCAGGCCGGCCCACGCGCCGACGCCGGGCGAGAGCGTCGGCTCACCGGCGCCGTCGGCGCCGAGCGGCCAGGTCACGATCTCACCGGTGCGGGTGGCGGAGACGAGGATGTCACCGGCGTCCGGGATGGCGGCAGCGACCGCGGGATCCAAGCCGTCGGGCAGGGCCGGATCAGGCAGGAGTTCGATGTTGTCGGCGCCGACCCGGAACAGCGCCGGTGTCGCGCCACGCCGGGAGGCCGCCACCCAGCTGCGCCGGTCGGTGACCAGATCGAACACGGACCCGGTGTCGTGCAGGAGCGGTGCCACGTCCGCCGGCCACCACCGCAGGGCCCCGTCGACGGCTCCGGTCAGCAGGCGGCCCTCGACGATCTCGACCGAGGTGACGATGTCCAGTCCCGGGAGGGTGGCGCGCAGCGCGCCGGAACGGTCGAAAACCTTCGTGGTGTTGTCGGAGGAACCGGTGGCGATGCGCTGCTCGTCGATGGCGATCGCGTTGACGCTGGAGCCGAAGCCCGTGAGTGGCGCCAGCGCGGTGAACCCCGCGTCCTCAAGGCGCCAGCGGTGGGCCTCGGCGTTCGACAGTCCGGCCACGAGTTCCCGCCCGTCCGGCGCCCACCCGAGGGCGACCGCGCTCGTCGCCGGGAGATCCAGCGGAGTCATCGGTGTGCGGGCGGGCCAGTCGAACAGGTCCACGGTGCCCACGGCGCCGCCCGCCGCCAGCGTTCGCCCGTCGGGGGACAGGGCGAGCGCGGTGACGGCGTTGGGCGCGCTCAGCGTGAGGCCAGAGGCCTCGATCGGCCGGTCGGCGTTCGCGATGTCCCAGGCCCGGATCGATCCGTCGAGCATGCCGAACAACAGCAGCTCCGGGGAGAGGACGAGCGAATAGGCCACGCTCACGTCGTCGAACTCGGCCAGCCGCCGGGGTTCGGCGGTGACGTCCCACAGCGAGGCGGTCTGCTGGCCGCCGACCGCGGCGAGGGTCCGA
>JAUNRO010000221.1:3004-5465 GCA_030544185.1 Propionibacteriaceae bacterium
GCGCGAACAATTGGCCCGCCGTCGCGGAGAAGGACACAGGTGCGGTGAAGTCGCGATCGCGCCAGAGGGTGACGTGGCCCGTGCCGTCGGCGCGGGCGATGAGCGCGGCGTCCGGGGTGGATCGGGCGATCGTGGTGCCGGGCGGCCCGAGGGTGCGCAGGGGGACCGGGGCGCCCGCGATCTCGAGGACGGCCGACATCGACTCCCGGGTGGGGCCCACCCGCACGCCGGCGAGGGCGAACTGGGCGGCGACGTTCGGGTCCTTGGTCGCGGCGTCCTGGGAGATCAGCGCCAACTGGCGGGACTGCGCAGCGGCCCGGGCGGTGTCGGCCTGGTCGCGGAAGGAGTCGATGCGCAATGTGCTGACACCCGCGACCACGAGCATCACCAGAGCGAGCGTGGCTGCGGTCATCGCCACGAGGTTGCGGCGACGGAGCCGTCGGATCGTGTCCTGCTGTTCGTCGGACTCCAGCTCGGTCTGTGCCCGGCACGCCGCCAGGTAGTCGTGCTCCCGGTCGGTCAGGAAGTCCCGCCGGTCCTCGGCAGCCGCGGTCCACGTCAGTCCGAGCATGGGCATCAGCGCCTGCGGGCTGCGGGCGGCGTCCTCCCAGACCGAGGCGGCCATCTGGAGCTGGCGCACCAGCGCGAGGAAGTCGCGCTCCTCCTCCAGCCAGCCGGCCAGGCGTGGCCAGTGGAGCAGCAGCGAATCATGGCTGATGGTGACTTCGTCGTCGCTGAGGGTGAGCAGGCGGGCGTTCACCAGCCGGGTCAGCACATCCGCCATGTCGTCCGGCACCGCCGTCAGGGGGATCCAGCGGCGGGAGATCCGCTCCGGGCTCAGCTGGACCAGCGAGAGCAGCAACGGCTTGACGCGGGCCTGCAACTCGGGGTCGAGCGAGTCGAAGATCGACTCGGCCAACTGCTCCAGACCGCCCCACAGTCCACCGGCGGCCAGATAGTGGCCCACGTCCGGCCGCTCACCCGCAGCCTGGGTCCAGGTGGCGAGCAGCGCGCTGGACAGCAGCGGCAACATGCCGGGCGCGGGATCGCCGAAGGCATAGAGGTCGCGGAGCACCAGCTGCTCCAGCTCAGCGGTGACCGGCCGGCCGCGTTCGGCGGCGGGGGCGGTGATGATCTGCCGGAACTCTTCGCGGGTGAGCGGTCCGAGCAGCACCGGCTCGGCCAGGCTCCGGCGCAGCCGCTCGTCGGCGAGGACGAGGCCGAAGGCATCTGCCCGCAATCCCACTACGCCGACGACGTGGTCCGGCAGGGACAGCAGGGCGTCGAAGACCGGCCGGCGATCGGCCTCCTTGCCGCCGAGGTGTTCTTCGAGTTGATCGATCACGACCACCCCGGGAGTGTCCGGTGCCGGGGTGACCGACCCCAGCTCGCCGGGTTCGGCCCGGATCCCCTGCCAGCCGGCCAGGCGCCCGCCTGGGCGTACCGCCTGCCCCAGCAGGCCTCCTGCCAGCAGCGAGGACTTGCCCGCTCCGGAGGCACCGATAACGAACACGGCCTGATCAGTCCCGGCAGCGTCGAGGATCGCCTCGACGAGTTCGTCCACGGTGCGTTCTCGGCCGAAATAGAGGGCGCCGTCGACTGCCGAATAGGGCCGCAGGCCGACATAGGGCGAGGTGACCTGCTCCTTGGGCGCGGCCAGGCCGGCCAGCGCGGTGACCCACTCGGCTTCGCCGTGCTCGGCGTCGACCAGCCCGAGCAGACCAAGCATTTCCAGGAACTGCCCACGCAGCGCGGGGGTCGGCAGATGGCGGCCGTCGAGCCAGCCCTGCATCGTCGATGCCGGGACGCCGACCTTGCTGGCGAGCGCACGGATCGACAGATGCTTGGCCTGGCGCGCGGCACCGAGCCGGGCCACCAGGTCCTCGCGGGACGCGATCAGGGCTGGCGCGATGCCGTCACGGCGGGGGACGACGGTGCCCGATTCGCCGACGCTCCGGCCGTTCTGCGTTCGTGGCATGCGGGCGAGATTAACAGCAGCAAACCAGGGCCGTTGCGATCCCACACGTGACCGCGTGCCGTGGAATGGGGGCCGGGCCCCCCGAGCTGCCCGACCCCCGAGCCCGACGGTTCCGTGCGGTCACCATCGGACGGTAACCAGTTCGCCCCAAAGTCCGTGCGCCCGCCACCATCGGCAGGGGGTTCGTACGCCCCCGTACGGTGCCGGGGATAATCGTCGAATGCGCATCCTCGTTGCGACCGACCAGATCGGCGCCCTGTCCTCGGCGGAGGCCGGGCGCGCCATCGCCCTCGGCTGGCTGCGGTCGAAGCCCGATGCCGAGCTCGCCGTCGCGCCGATGGGCGAGGCGGGGGAGGGCTTCGCCCAAGCGATCGCCGATCAGTTGGACGCCGAGGTCACGCTGATCAGCGAAGCCGGTGCGGAGGTCATTGCGCGGGTCGTGACGCCCGAACTCGCGGTGGTGGCCGCCGAGCGTGTCGCCGC
>JAUNRO010000222.1:0-3876 GCA_030544185.1 Propionibacteriaceae bacterium
CAGATCCGCGCTCAGCAGATCCCGTCCCGAGGTGGTCAGTCGGACGAGCAGGCTGCGGCGGTCGTCCGGATCCGTCTCGCGGTTGACCCAACCGCGGGCCAACAGGCGCTCCACCAGCGTGGTGGCCCCGCTGGTCGACAGGCCCACCTGAGCCGCCAGGTCACGCATGCGCAGCATCTGACCCGGCGATCGGTGCAGTCGCAACAACGCATCGAACTCCTTGCCCTGCAACCCATGCGCCGAGTGCACGGCACTTAGCTCGCGAATCAGCCCGCGATGACTCTCGAGGAAGAGCCCGACCAGCGTCAGCGCACGGGTCAACTCCCCTTCTGGCCCAAGGTCGGCAGGCGGTGTGGGATCGGGAGCCAGGTCATCAGTCATGGCGGAAAATCTAGCAAATAAATCCCTCATGGGATTTTCCGCTTGCGGATAGTCCGATAGCGGAGTAATACTGGAGGCATGAAGGGAGACACCATGAACATCGCCGTCATCTACTACAGCTCCACTGGATCCGTGCACGCCCTCGCCGCCGCCGTGGCCGCCGGGGCCGAGGAGGCCGGTGCCGAGGTCCGCCTGCGCCGGGTTCGAGAACTCGCGCCCCGATCCGCGATCGACCGCAATCCGGCGTGGGCGGCGTACGTCGATCACATCGCTCCGACCGTCCCCGAGGCAACCCTGGAGGATCTTGAATGGGCGGACGGCTATGCGTTCGGCACGCCCTCGCGCTTCGGGACGCCGGCCGCGCAGCTCAAGCAGTTCCTCGACGGCACCGGTCGCTTGTGGCAAGCCGGGGTCTTCGTCGACAAGCCCGTTACGTCGTTCACCTCCGCCATCAATGCGCACGGTGGAGCGGAGGCGACGCTCCTGTCGCTGAACAACGTCTTCTATCACTGGGGGTCGGTGCTGGTGCCGCCAGGCTATTCGTCCCGGGTCGTGTATGCAGCCGGCGGCAATCCCTATGGCACCTCGCACATCACGGGGATGCCGGCCGAGGCGCCGAGCGAGGAGGTGCTTGCCGTCGCGCGTTATCAGGGTGGCCGGCTCGCCCGTTTCGCTGAGCGTTTGCAGCGGGTTCCGGCATGAAGTCGCTCGCCATCGTTGGCCGCGGACCGGTCGGGGCTGCGGTTGCGGCCGCGGCCGGGGCCGCAGGCTGGGACGTTTCAGTCACTGGTCGGGAGGTCGAACTCGGCTCGGCTTCGGTGGTGGTTCTCGCGATTCCCGGTCGGGCCGTGGGGGAGTTCCTGGACCGTCATGGTGCGGCGCTGGCTGGCCGGACCGTCATCGACGCGACCAATCACCTGGCTGGACCGCCCACGGTCATCACGAACATCCGGCCGCCGTTCCATCAGGCCGAAAAATTCACCCGGTGGGCGCCGGATGCCACGTATGTCAGGGCGTTGTGCACCCTCGGCTGGGAGAGCATCGGCGCCGGTGAGCTGCGGCCGATGCAACCGTTCGCCGCCCCCGAGTCAGAGCGGGAGACGGTTGAAGGGCTACTCGCCGACCTCGGCCTGGATCCCGTGTGGGTCGGCGAGGGGTCCCAGGCCCTCGCGTTCGTGGATTCGGCCACACAGCTGTGGTTGGGGTTGGCCTTCGGAACGCCACGAGGTCGGCGGGTGGCGCTCCAGTTGGCTCGTCTGCCTGGCTGACGCGTGGGCCACGCGAGCCGGCGGCAATGGATGTGACGGGGGGCGATCCGAGTGCTGCGCAGAGGGAGCCCGGTTAATCGCCCAATGGCTGCTCGATGAGTGCGCGCAAAGCGTCGACGTGCAACCGGAATGCCCGCCGCCCGGACGCGGTGATCGACACCCAGACCCGCGGCCGACCGACCGGCTGGCGCCGCCGCTCCACCGCGGCGTACCCAGCCTCCACAAGCACCTTCACGTGCTTGCTCAGCAGCGAGGTGGAGATCCCGAGCCCCTCCTCGAGCACGGCGAACTCGAGCGCCGTGGACGCATCGAGCGCGGCGCAGATGCGCAGCCGGGTCGGGTTGTGAATGACGTCATCGAGACTTGAGCCAGGGCGCGCCTCACGTGAGGTCATAGGGCCCGTAGTCCCTCGCCGCGAGCCGGCGCGTCTGATAGCGCTCATCGAGGCGAAGATAGGCATACCCAGCAGCCGCAATGGCGAGACCTGCAACGACAAGCCACCACCAGGAGGTGCCGGGCTCAATCAGTTGGCCGACGATGAAGACAGCCAGGAAGGCCACCGGGGCGAGCAGGAACTGGGCGTTGACCGCGCGTTCGTCGGTGAGCCGTCCCCGCCTTCGGGTGAAGCGGTGGGTGAGGATGACGGAGGCGATGAGCAAGCCGACCGCTGCGAGGATGGCGAACACGTCCCGTGTCAGCGCCAGAGTCGCGGCGGCGCCCATCATCAGCGCGGCGATGGCGTCGACCCAGGCTGGTCGCGCCCCGGCGAGCGCGGCACTGCGTCGTGCGCGCGCAACGGCGTCGAGCTCCTCGGCGATTGAGGCCCGGTCCCTGTCGTCCGCCAACGAAACACACCTCACAAAGTTGCTTGAAGAGTCTTCAACTATACCCGAGCCCTAGCCCAGCAGCTGACTGCGGAGCAGCTCGCCGAGCCATTCGGCGTACGCCTCGGCTGGCCAGCCGCACCCGTCGCGCGCGGCGAGATAGAGCTCCAGCCCCGTGAGCATCCAGGCCTGGTCGACCGCGGCGATGATGGAGAGCCCTGGCGCCAGCGCGCCCTGGGCCGCGATCCCCTCGACGAGCCTCGTGACGCCTGCACGCCGGCGGCGATCGCCCTCTTCGCGCAGTTCGACGACAGCCGGGTCCGTGGCGGCCTCGCGCAGGAAGCCATCGGTCGCCGCGGTCGCGGAGAAGAAGGCGGCGGTCCAGCGGGCGAAGTATTCGAGGCGCCTGCCTGGGTCGGGCTCGGCGTTCATCTTCTCCAGCCACTGCAGCGATCCGGCGTCGGCCTCCATTCCGGTCACCAGGGCGCTGACGATGGCCCCTTTGCTGCCGAAGCCGGAATAGACCGTCTGCGGCGTCACCCCCGCGCGCGCGGCGATCGCGGCGACCGTCGTGCCGGCGAACCCGTGCTGCTGGAACAGCTCGTGTGCGGCAGCGGCGATCCGGGCGCGCGTTGCGGCGGCTCGCTCGGCGCGCACGGTCGATCGGTACGCCCGCTTCGGTCCCGCACTCTGTTCCGACATCTCCCCACCTTCCCCCAACTCACTCCAGAGTTTCACTTGACTCAACTCAAGTCAATATCTAGCGTGGTGGTTAGCAGCACGACTATCAAGGGAGCAACAAATGCCAGGACGCATGATCGGAGCACTGATCTCCGGGATCTTCGGGGCAGTGTTCGTCATCGTGAACTCCGCAGCCCTGCCTGCGGTGGCGCGGATCATCCTCAGCATGGCCGCCGTGGCCGTGCCGACGATCGTGCTGATCCAGCTGGTCCGCTCCCGCAGCCAGGGGGAGGCGGTCGGCATGGCCCCGAACCACGGGCGTTGGCTCTGGCCGACGACCGCGGTCGAGGTCGTGGCGATCGTCGGCGGGCTCGTCCTGCTCAACCGCTTCACCTCGATCGGCTGGGCCGGTGTCGCCTGGGTCGCGCTGGTCGTCGGGCTCCACTTCATCCCGTTCGCGGTCAACCTCAAGATGCCCACATTCTGGGTGCTGACGGTCGCGCTGAGCCTGCTCGGCGTGGCGGGCTTGATCCTCGCGATTCAGGGCGCGTCCCCGGGGCTCGTGGGGCTGGTCGCCGGCGTGCTCTCCGGCATCGCCCTGCTCGCCGCAGCAATCCACTCGGCGTTCTTCGCGCAGGATGCCTATGCGGTCAGCCCGGCGACCTGACCGGGCCGATCGGCGGGAAGCTGCGGGCCGCCACGAGCGGCCGCAGCCGCTCCAG
>JAUNRO010000222.1:3976-5459 GCA_030544185.1 Propionibacteriaceae bacterium
CCGGGCCGATCGGCGGGAAGCTGCGGGCCGCCACGAGCGGCCGCAGCCGCTCCAGGCCGAATTCCCGCTGCAGCGCGACGGTCAGGCCGTGGTTGTGGCCCCAGGTGGCGGGCGCCCAGAGCTCCCGCGATGTTGCTTGGTGAGGTGTGCGGCCGGCGGGAGTCGGGATCGAGCCCGCCATCGATCGAATCGGCGGGGAGCCCCGATTCGGCGTACGCCAGGGCGCGGAGCGAGTTCCACGTCGCCGCGCCCCAGCGTTCGAGGGTGGTGAGGTCGTTCACTGGCCCATCTGCGATTTAGCGGGGGAATCGGCCGACGGCTTCATCTTCTTTACCGTCCAGCCGAGCCAGACGCTCCTGCCCACGGTGAACCCCACAAAGCAGCAGAACAAAAGGGCCATGGCGATCGCCACGAAACCCGCGACCAGGTTGTCAGTCTCGGCGAGCCACCCTGAATCAGCCAGGCGCCATCCGAACATTCCGGCGAAGATCGCCAGCACGAGCATCAGGCAGGAGGCGGCACCGAGCCCTCCGGCCCCGTTGCGGATCTTCGAGTTCTGCCACTGGGCGTGGGCGATGGCATACCTCAAACGCTCGTGTGCCTGCTCCTCCAGGGTCTTGGCGAGCAGGTCAAGGTGCGAGTTGAACTCGGGCGGCTTGTTGCCTGGAGGATTCCTGATCGCCTCAGCCCGCTCGAGCGAGGCCGCGTGCTTGTCGAACTCGACGAGCAGGCGTTTGTCATAGGTCCTCGTCGCCCGGCTCCAGGCGGTGCGCCCGATGGTGACCAGTCCGAGCGCCCCGGCCGCGGCGATCGCGGTCTGCGACATGTTCAGGACCTTGTCGAGCTGGGCGAGGTTGGTGTCGAGCTTCTCCGATGCGGACGGGGCAGCTTCTTCAGCCATGGCGGGCGGCCTCCTGGGGTGGGGATGGGCACGGACGTCACCGGTGCGCGACGGTGCGACTGTTGCGACAGCACGGTACCGGTGGTCAGAGCGGGCCCCACCGCTTGCGTACGCGAGCCGCCTGCTTACGGTGGAGAGCGAGGGACCGGGTGGGTCCCTCAGCCATTTCCCGGGTGCTCGCAGGCCCGGACAACACGAGGAGTGCTGCATGGACGTCGACCTGCTCGTCATCGGCTGGGGCAAGGCGGGCAAGACGCTCGCGGGCAGGTACGCCGCGGCCGGGAAGTCCGTGGCGATCGTCGAGCGATCACCGCAGATGTACGGCGGGACGTGCATCAACGTGGCGTGCGTGCCGACCAAGGACCTCGTCGTCTCTGCCGAGGCGCGCCGCGAGAGCGATGATCCGGTGGAGTACTTCCGTGCGGCGGTCCAAGGACGCGACGAGCTCATCGACACGCTCAACTCGGCCAACCATGCGATGCTCGCCGACCTCGACGAGGTGCGGGTCGTCGACGGCACCGCCCGCTTCACCGCGCCCCGGTCGGTCGTCGTCGACACCGCCGACGGCGACGTCGAGATCAC
>JAUNRO010000223.1:0-541 GCA_030544185.1 Propionibacteriaceae bacterium
CATATTGCGCGACCATCCGCAGCCGAGCCTTGGTGTTGCCCTTCGTGAAGTCCGTCAGCGGGATCCCCACCGCGCGCAGGTATTCCGATTCGAACCCGTCGACCCCCGGTGCGACGTTGTAGGTCACGGTCTCATCGGCCGCCACGAACTCCACCGCGGCCGCCGCGTCCGCCTCGTCGTGCTGCACGTTGTAGGGCAACCGCACCGCGACGAAGACCGATGCCCCGCCCCCCGCGCGTACGCGCTCCGCAGCCAGCTGGGCCAGCCGCCCGGCGAGCGTGGAATCAAGCCCGCCGGAGATCCCCAGCACATAGCCCTTCGCATAGGCCGCGGCCTGGTAGTCGGCGAGGAACTGCACCCGTCGTTCCACCTCGGCGCCGGGGTCGATCTCGGGAAGTACGCCATATTCGTCGATGATCGTCTGCTGCAGTGGTCGCATTGCCCCATTGTTGCGGGTGGCACCGATCGTCTCGCCACACCCCTGGGGACCGTCCTCAGACCGCCAGCTCAGCTGTCGCCGTCAACGCGACGACATCTGCCC
>JAUNRO010000223.1:551-5457 GCA_030544185.1 Propionibacteriaceae bacterium
TGAACGGCAGGATCGCCCCGACCAGGGCGATCACACCGACCGTCGTATAGGCCAGCACATAGTTGCCGCTCGTCCCGATCAGCGCGGAGATCAGCAGCGGCCCGACGACCCCACCGATCGACCAGGCGATGAGCATCAACCCATAGATCGCGCCCGCGTTCTTCAGCCCGAAGAAGTCGCCGGCGGTCGAGGGCATCGTGCCGAATGCGCCGCCATAGCACAGATAGATCAGCGCGGCGAGCACATAGAACAGCGCCGGGTTCGACGCGTGCGGGATGAGGATCAGGCTGATGCCCAGGATCACCAGGATGCCGATGAACGACGGCATCCGCCCGATCCGGTCCGACAGCGCCGCCCAGCCCATCCGGCCACCGCCGTTGAACAGGCCCATGACACCGACCAGGGTCGCCGCGCCGGCCGCGCTGAAGCCGGCCACGTCGCTGGCCGTGCGGGCGGCCGAGGAGACCAGGGAGATGCCGCCGATGACGGCGATGGCGAGGATGGCGGTCAGGAGATACCACTGCGGCGTACGCAGGGCCTCGGCCTGGGTGAAGTCGCGGCCCGGGCTCGCCTTGGCTGCCCCGGAGTCGACGGCCGGGGCACCGGCGACCGCGTAGCCCTCCGGCGGATTGCGGAAGGTGGCCGCGCCGAGCAGGCCGGCGACCAGATAGGCCAGACCGAGATAGAGGAACACCTTGGTCGGATAGCGGGTGAAATCGGCGCTGCCGGAGATCAATGCCTGGGCGACCGGGGACGTGATCACGGCGCCGAAGCCGAAGCCGCCGACGGCGATGCCGGTGATCAGCCCGCGCTTGTCCGGGAACCACTTCTGCAGCAGCGCGATCGGCACGATATAGGCCAGGCCCAGCCCGAAGCCTCCCAGCACGCCATAGCCGAGGATCAGCAGCCACAGCTGCTCCGGTCCGCGCGCGAAGCTGGCCCCGATGATGCCGAGCGAATAGAGCGCGACGCCCACGACCGCGACGACCCGCGGCCCGTGCTTGTCCTGGATGCGCCCGCCGAGGAAGGTGCCGACGAAGATCATGCCGATCGCGACCTCGAACGGGATGGCCGCGACGATCGGGGAGAGACCGAAGGATTCCTCGGACTGCAACGCTCGGGCGAAGGTGCTCCAGGCATAGACGGCGCCGAGCGCGAGCTGGATCAACAGCCCGCCGATCAGGATCAGCCAACGGTTGGGTATGCGTTCAGTGTGCACCGGTGTGGTGGTTGCTGACCGTGCTGCCATGTCCCCTCCTGGGTCGCTCGCGACTGTGGAGCGCCTTGCTGCGGGTCAGCGTACGACCCGCGTCGCGGTCGGGACACTGCGCATGCCGACGCGGTGAACTACCATCGCGAAGGTAATGGCTTCTCACACGTATCCCGACTGGGTGCTCACGCTCGACGACCGCACCCTCGAACGGCAGTTCGGCGCCGAGACGCTGCGGCGCGGCCGGGCGTACGCCCAGGAGTCGCGCGTGGGGGGCATCAGCGCGGCCACCGATATCGTGACGGCGCGGGTGCAGGGCAACGGCTATCACGACTACTACACGAGCGTGGCGATGCCCGGCGCCGCGCAGCGGCTGGTCGCCACCTGCAGTTGTCCGGTGCAACGCAATTGCAAACACTCGGCGGCGCTGATCTTCCACATGCGCAAGGTCATGGAGCGGCCGGTCCCGCCGCGGGCGGCGTCCCCGGCGGGCGGACCGGGGTGGCAGCAGGCGCTCAACCCCCTGGTCGGCCGGGCCGCCCGGGCGCGCAGCGGGACCCGGCTGGCGCTGCAGCTCAACTCCGGGCCCAGCGGCTACTGGCTGCGCCCCTTGCGCAGCGGGGCGCGGGATCCGTGGATCAAGTCGGGCGCGGAGTGGGAGGACATGCGCTTCGGCTTCGGCGGCGGGCTCGATCCGGCCCAGCGCGAGCCGATGGCGCGCTTGCTGGCCGCGCGGCGCACGACGGCCGGCGCGCACACCCAGCGCATCACCGAACTCCGCCTCGCCGACCTGCGCCGCGACGCCTGGGACGAACTGCGCGCTGCTGCCGCCAAGGGTGTGTCGCTCATCTCCGGCGAGGACCACCGCCGGCAGCCGCTGGCACCGGCCGAGCTCGCGACGGAGCCGCTGGTGCCGACCGTGGTGATCGATCCCGCGCGCGCGGGTCTGCGGGTGGTGGCGATGGTGGTGCACGCGGGGGAGGAGTTCGTGGTCCCGCCCACCGCGCTCGTCGGCTATCCGGCCAACGGTGCGGTCCTCGACCGCGGCGATCGGCTGGTGCTGGGCGCCTTCAGCCGCGAGCTGACCACCGACGAGCACCAGTTGTTCGCCAGCCACGGGACGGTCGAGATCCCCAGCGCCGACGTTCCCCTGTTCGCCACCGGCTTCCTGCCGAGGCTGCGCGACCGCCTGGACGTCCGCATCCACGAGGGCGTGACGCTGCCGGAGCCGTCGCCGCCGACCGCGATCTGTCGGGTCGAGTTCGGCGAGCGTCGCGCCGGCCTGGCGTGGACTTACCGCTATCGGATCGGCGAGCAGACCATCGAGGTCCCGGCGGCCCCGGGCCCGGACGATCCGCCCGTGCGCGACCCACGGGCCGAGGCCGAACTGGCGGCCGCGCTGCCCGCGGGGGCGTGGCGTACGCACGGGGTGAGTGGTGAGACCGAACTGCGAGCGGTGCAGCTCACCGGCCGGGCGCTGATCGGCTTCGTCACCGAGGTCCTGCCGGCACTGCGCGAACGCGACGATGTCGAGCTCGAGGTGGCGGGGGAGGCCCCGGTGTTCCGGGAGGCCGAGGCAGCCCCGGCGATCACCCTGCGGATCAGCGATCCCGCCGAGGGTGACTGGTTCAACCTCGGCGTTGAGGTCACGGTCGACGGGGAACGGGTGCCCTTCGAGACACTGTTTCGTGCGCTGTCGCTGGGCGATGACCACCTGCTGCTCGATTCGGGCACCTGGTTCGACCTGGACCATCCCGAGCTCGATCAGCTGCGCCGGGTCATCGAGGAAGCGCAGTGGATCGTCGACCACGAGGGGGACACGTTCCACCTGCGGCCCGAGCACGCGGGGCTGTGGGAGGAACTCGTCTCGCTCGGCGTCGTGGCCGAGCAGTCGGCGGCCTGGCGCGATGCCGTCGCGGCGCTGTTGAACCTCGAGGATCTGCCTGAGATCGCTCCGCCCGAGGGGTTGGCGGCGGAGCTGCGGCCCTATCAGGACACCGGGCTGCGGTGGCTGGCGTTCCTGTGGCGCGCGCGCCTCGGCGGGATCCTCGCCGACGAGATGGGCCTCGGCAAGACGGTCCAGGCGCTGGCGCTGGCGCAGACGGCGGAGGAGGCCGGCGAGTTGACCGCGCCCCTGCTCGTGGTTGCGCCGACCTCGGTGGTCGCGACCTGGGCCGCTGAGTCGGAGAAGTTCACCCCGGGTCTGCGGGTGGCGACGATCACGGCGACCGAGAAGCGCCGGGGGGCGACGCTGGCCGAGGCCGTCGCGGGGGCGCAGGTGGTGCTGACGTCCTATACGTTGCTGCGGCTGGAGGCGCCGGCTTATCAGGAGCTCGAGTGGTCCGCGGTCCTGCTCGATGAGGCGCAGTTCGTGAAGAACCAGGCGTCCAAGGCCTATCAGGCCGTCCGCCGGTTGCGGGCGCGCACCAAGATCGCGCTCACCGGCACGCCGCTGGAGAACAACCTGATGGACCTGTGGTCGCTGCTGTCGATCACCGCGCCGGGGCTGTTCGCCGACCCGAAGGCCTTCGGTGAGGTCTATCGCAAACCGATCGAGGGTGGCGACGGCGAGGTGCTCGCGCGGCTGCACCGGCGGATCCGGCCGCTGATCCTGCGCCGCACGAAGTCGGCGGTGGCGACGGAGCTGCCGGACAAGCAGGAGCAACTCGTTCCGGTGGAGCTCGCCGCGGCGCACCGGCGGATCTATGACAAGCACCTCGCCCGGGAGCGGCAGAAGGTGCTCGGGCTCGTCGGCGATCTGCAGCGCAACCGGATCACGATCCTGCGCTCGCTGACGCTGCTGCGCCAGTTGAGCCTGTCCCCGGCGCTCATCGGCGACTATGCGCCGCAGTCGGCAAAGATCGATGTGCTGGTCGACATGCTGAGCGAGGTGCACGCCGAGGGGCACCGGGCGTTGGTGTTCAGCCAGTTCACCGGGTTCCTGGGGCTGGTCCGTGAGCGACTGGCCGCCGAGGGCCTGGCCCATGAATATCTCGACGGCCGCACCCGCGACCGTGCCGAGCGGATCGCCGCCTTCCGCGAGGGCGACGCGGCGGCGTTCCTGATCTCGCTCAAGGCCGGCGGGTTCGGGCTGACGCTCACCGAGGCGGACTATGTCTTCATCCTCGATCCGTGGTGGAATCCCGCGGCCGAGTCACAGGCGATCGACCGGACCCATCGCATCGGCCAGGACAAGCCCGTCAACGTCTATCGCCTCGTCGCGACCGACACGATCGAGGAGAAGGTCGTCGCCCTGCAGGAGCGCAAGCGCCACCTGTTCGATGCGGTCGTCGGGGCTGCCTCCGACATGGCCGCGCCGTTGAGCGCTGACGACATCCGGGGCCTGCTCGAGCCGTGAGCCTGGGTGAACCCTGATAAACCGACCCTCGCCCGCGACGAATACAAGGGATTCCCAGTAGGCACAAGAGGAGCCAACGCTGGCCAGTCTGATAGATCAGGGATTGCTGGTGGCTGGCGACCTACTGGATCCCATCGATCCGGATTGGGTTGTGGATGCGGTCGTGACCGATGACGGCACTGTGCGGATCGATGGGACGCACGACTTCGATTCACTTGACGAGGCTGCCAAGCACGTCGGCGTGACCAACGTCAGCGGCTTCGAGTTCTGGGCGATCGAGATCGGGGACGTGGTTCGACCGTTGACTGAACATGTCGGCCAGGCGTCTGGCTGAGCAA
>JAUNRO010000224.1:0-2171 GCA_030544185.1 Propionibacteriaceae bacterium
GCTCTCCCGACGGAAGAAGGCCGAGTCCTGGACGGAGAAGGCCAGCCACAGCACCAGCTCGTCGAGGAAGAGCACGACGGCGTCATACCCCAGCGCCTTGGCGTGGCTGGAGATCGCGGCCAGCCCGTTGTCGAGGTCAAGGTAGGTGGCCTGGCGGGTGTAGGCGCTGAAGTAGCGCTCCACGAGCGCGGTGACGAGACGCTGCCGCTGCTCGGTGTCCGGGGTGGCTGCCCTGGCCTGGTCGTAGTTGTCACGGGTCCAGGTCCCAGAGCCGAGCACCGCGCCCCACTCGGCATCGGCTGCGCCCGCCGACGCCGACCCGTTCAGGCCGGCGAAGAAGCTGTCATCGCCGATGCGTCGGCGCAGGTCCTCGGCGTTGGCGATCAGCCCGTCGGACTCGTGGACGGCCGGCAGCGGCGCGTCTGGATGCAATGCCTGGATCTGGCGGATGTAGCCGGAGAAGATCGCCTGCTCCAGGGACTCGGCACCGAGGAGATGGAAGGCGAGCGGAAGCACCTTCCTGTCCCGGAGGGTGGGGTCGTGCTCAGCGATGACCCGCTGTAGCTCCGTCTTGGAGCGCGCGGTCGGGTCCTGACGCAGGAGGGCGTGCAGGACGGCCATGAAGTGGCTCTTGCCGGAGCCGAAGGAGCCGGTCAGGAAAGCACCGCGACTGACGTCGGACGTGATCGCCTCAGACACCAGTCCCAGTGCCTGGTCGAATGCCGCGGCGATCTCGTCGGTGACGACATAGAGATCCAGGGTCTTGCTCGCACCCGACCCGACGCTGTCGGTCAGACGCAGGACGTAGTCCTCGTCTCCTGCCCGCTCTGGGATGGAGATGACGTCCTTGAGCAATGTGGTCACTCGGTGTGCCTCCCTGTAGGTTCGGCGGGCAGGTCCCGCCCGTCATGGGTGATCGGTCGGTTGGCCAGCGCGGACCGCAGCAGTGCGACCATCCGCTGGTGGTGCGCCGCGATGTCGTCATCGTTCCAACTGCCGTTCTGAGCCTGACGCGCCATCAGCTCGAGCTTGAGGCTTTGACGCCGGGCGGCCTGGTTGTTGGCCTTCTCCGAGGGTTGGTAGTTGCTGAACTTTGAGTTCGTGCTGACCGTCACGAGCGCGAGATTGCCCAGCCAGTCCAAGCGAGCACGGTCCCGCACGTGAAACGCCTCCGAGGCGTGCTCGGAGTCCTCCAGCTGCGGCGAGAAGTGCTCCAACGAGGTGCGATCGGCGAAGGTGAAGTCCCACTTGCCCATCTGCTCCACCAGCAGGTAGTCGAGGTAGGTGAACACGATTCGGGGAAGCGCGAAACCGACGGGCAGGCCGTCGGGGCTCGTCGCCGGGGCTGAGCTGTCGGCACGCGGTCGAGGGGCAAGTGCCTCGCTGAGCCGTGTGAGGGAGAACGCCTCGAGCCGGGCCAGGAACCCGTGGTCCGTCACCGCCGCCCCACGATCGGCACACTCGATGACGTAACGGAGCGCGTCGGTGATCCAGTGCATCGTGCGTGGCGACGTATAGGTGATGCGGAGAGCGGACTGGAGAAGGAGGATGCGACGCTGCATGCTTCCAGGACCAGCGCCGCTCTCGTCGTCGGCGAATGTTGGCCGATAACGCGGAACACCCTTACCCCCGCGACTCTCGCCCCGCGACAGCCGGTACAGCGACCAGCTGCCAGGCTCCTCGTCCGTCGTCGACTCGTGTCCATTGGCCAGGGTGGAGTCACGCTTGAGGATGTACGTGTCGAAAAGGACTCGGACGCGCAGCAGGTCGGTGGTGAACTGGCGCACCCACGCTGATCGATCCTCTGGGGCAAGGTCGCTGAGCCGATCGGCGAAGCGGCTGACCAGCTGCTTGTCATCGAGCTGGCGGTCGTCCCGCTGGCTCGATGACTCCGGCCGTCGGATGGCTAAGACGTGGAGCAACAAGGTGGGGAAGGTGATCTGGGAGGTGAACCGGTCGTCGCCCTCGCTGTCGGGCTCCGCGTCCATGGGCGACATGCGTCCGTAGGCGGCCACGGCGTCATCGAGCGCCAAGGCTGTGGACGACCGCCGTGCAGCGTCCGCGGCATCAGACTCGGTGAAAGCGACGCCACGCTCAACAAGGAGAGTCCGCAGCTCCCCGAAGTCAGCCGTGGGCAAGGCGTCCCAGGTCTTGCCGAAGACCGCCGCTCG
>JAUNRO010000224.1:2181-5454 GCA_030544185.1 Propionibacteriaceae bacterium
AGTCGGTGTCACCAGCCGTGGCAGTCATCGTGACGTAGTGCTCCATGTCCGAGCAAGCGGTCCAGATGTGGTTGAGCAGCGCCCGGTCGAACGGGTCGGGGAGGTCGCGCAGGAGTCGTGCCTTCACGATGTCCACAGGGCTCAGCTGGGCGCCACGCGTGTTCATGATCTCGAAGTACCTGTTTAGGTCTGTCGATCGGTCGATTGGCATCCGGATGAGCAGCACGCGCCGGAGAAGGTACTCGATGACCTCGGGTGCGAGGAAGCGAGCACTGGTGGCGGGGTCGTTAAGGAGCTGGTCGATGATGTCGACAGCTCGCAGGATCCCGGAGTCCTCTCGGTCCAGACCTTCGGTCTTGGACTCGGTGCCGTCGACGATGCCGCGCAGTGCAAGGGTCGCTTTGTCACGGGCCTCGTATACCAGGGGCTGGAGTTCGCCGACCATGGCGCGCAGGTCGGGGAAACGCTGAAGCCTGGTCAGCAGGATGTACAGCGTCGTGAGGCGCTGCTGACCATCGATGACGTCGAACGGTTGGTAGAGCTTTCTTGGAGGCGCCACGACGAGCGTGCCGAGAAAGTAGTCGTTCAGGTCGCCACGCTCAGCCTCGTCCAGCACGTCGAAAATCAGGCGGTGGATCTGCTCCTCGCCCCAGGTGTAGTTCCTCTGGTACAGAGGGATGGAGTACCTGACGGACTGGGTGGCGAAGAGCTCACCGACGGGGAGGGCTAGGACCTCGTCATGGGTGGAAGAGCTCGGCACGTTAGTACTCCTCCGTGAGCAGTGTCAGCAGGCGCTGGTCGACCTCGTTGCGCGATCTCGCCGTTCCGGGGACTTGAATGTTCTCCAGCGGTACCAGCCGAGGGTCGAGGCTGTCGCGGATGGTCGCGAAGAGGTTGATGCCCTCCCTGCTGGTCAGTGTCTCCCGACCCAGCGCGTAGTTGTCAGTGGAACGCCAACCGAGCCGCTCGTAGGCCAACCGCAGTCCGTAGGCCCACCGGAAGAGGCGGTGCCGGGTTCGTGTCGGGTCGGTGTCCGAGTACTTGTTGGTGTAGTAGAGCGCGGCTGCCACGTAAAGCTCGCGGCAGAACCGGAAGCGGGGATTGTCGCGGAAGTCTCGCAGGTCGGGCGCCGAGGAATCGCCGCCGACGACCGGCGCAAACAGTTCCTCGTCGAGTCGCTTGCACTCCGCCAGCATGAACGCGGCGTAGTCGAAAAAGGGCTTGCCGGCGGCCACCGGAGCGTCCAGTTGGTGCTGGGCTCGCTTGAGGTCACGCATGCTCTGGGTGTCCGCGGTAGGGCTCGCCCACTCTTGGAGTCCCGGTAGGACCGCCTTGGCTGCTCGGTGGTACTCCGCGCCGGGAAGGCCGCGCGTCGCGCGTCCGATGCCCTTGAAGATGTCCAGATCGGCCATCGTGAAAGCATGGGCAGGCTGGTTCCGGCTCCACCAGTGAATGCGGGCAAGGTAGGTGCCGAAGAGCCGGTCGAGGTCGTTCTCCTCGGCTTTCTCCCACTCCTCGACCACCGCCCGCTGCGCAGAGGTGCTGCTGTCGGCCATCTCGCGCAGATGGTAGGCCTTCAGCAGATCATGAGGGCGGAGTGCTTTGCCGCGGAAGTTCTGCGAGTCGAAGAACTGGAAGGCTTCGTCCTCGTCGTCGGTCACGATACGTAGAACTTGCGCCTTCGAATCGAGGAAGTCGCTAAAGGCAATAATGCCGTCCTCGTGACCGGCGAGCCCACGAACCTGTCTGCGCAGCTCCTGGTAGACGAGGTGGATCGGGGTACTGCCGGCCTCCAGGTCCTGGAGGCGCTGTCCGCGAAGGATGGATCTGAGGAGGTGGAGGGTGAGCAGACGCTGCTGGCCATCGACGACTTCCAAGTGGGTGCCGCCCTCGCGTCTGAGCAAGATGATCGTTCCCATGACGTAGGGATTCGATGGCCAGTGATTTCGTGCGTGGTCGATATCCGTGAAGAGTTGCGCCGCCATGCGCGGCGTCCACGAATAGGGCCTCTGGAAGTCCGGGATGCGCAGCGTGGGCGCGTCCGTGCCCAGAAGCCCGTCCACCGTGACAAAGCCCAGCAGGTTCCGCAAGATGGCCATGGTCAGCTCCTTGCCTTCCGTCCGCGTCGCACCGGCGCAGGTCGCCACGCCGACAGTTCCTCGACCGTCCTACCCAGCTGCAGGCTGCGATCGCGCAGCTGCTCCCGGGTGAACTCCGCCATCGGCATCCCGTAGTCCGGATCGACCTCCGAGTGCCACTGTTCCACCCAGGGCTGCAGCTCGGCCAGACCGGCCACCAGCGGAACGAGCTGCTCGTCGTCGACACCTTCCGCCTCTCGCGCACCGATGATGATGCTCAGCGCGAGTGCCTGCTGGGAGTGGTCCCACCCGGCCGAGCCCAGCAGCGCGGTGGGGTCGGTCGCACGACCGGCGTCGGGGTAGAGGATGAACCGCTCCTTGGGCACGTCGAGCTTGCCGCGCGCCTGCCACCACGACGCCTTGCGGAAGTCGGCGCTGGTGTACTTCGGAGGCACCGGGATCGGCCCGACCTCCTGGCCGGCGTCCTCGCGGCGCTGCAGGTCCCAGGTTTCCTCCCACGCGGCCCGCTTGCGCATCCCGGTCTCCTTGAGCCGGTATGCCGCCAGGTAGGGCACCGCCTCGTCCACGAGTAGGCGGGTCAGCGACGTGGTCAGTGGCGCGTCGCGCCGCCCCTCCCACAGGGCTACCACGCTCATGACCTCCTCCTCGCGGGCCACGAGGTCGGCCAGCTGGGCGATGCTGCGCGGCGTCGGCCGACCCTGGGCGTCGAACCAGTACCGCCGGTCCTCCAGTCGATCTAGCAGCCATCCGCGCAGCGCCTGCTCCTGCTGCTTCTCCCATGGCACCGACGCCCAGCGGCGCTTGTGCTCCGGCTTCTCCAGCAGCCCGATCGACCGGTCGGATTCGATCAGGTCTATCCGGCGCTGCACCAGGTCGCGGAATGCCGCTGGCCACCGGTCCGGGATCTCCGTCACGGGGGTCGACCCGTGCCGATCGAACCACGCCGTCTGCGCCTCACCGGCGGCGACCTTGCGGGCCAGCACGATCTCGAAGGCGCGCTCGCCGAGCGCAACATCGGGCAGGTCGTCCCCGGCGTAGATCAGGTCGTCCTCGATCAACCCGTACAGTCGGTACACCTCCCAGTCCAGCTCCTCCTGCTCCGCGATCATCCGCCCACGCAGATGGGCGTATGCCACACGTGCGTGGGTGAGGGCCGCGGCGGTCGGTGTGGTCT
>JAUNRO010000225.1 GCA_030544185.1 Propionibacteriaceae bacterium
GCGTTGACCTCGGGGTCGAGGAGCATCTCGAAGGGCCGGTTGTTCTCGACGCGGAGCCCGTCGTCTTCGTCGATGTAGACCTTGGTGACGAAGGCCTGGTTGCACAGGCGCCGATTGGCGTCGTCGCGCCGGTTGTAGATGTCGGCGCAGTTCTCCAGCAGGTTGAGGGCGTCGTCGAGGTGGGCGCGGGCGTCGGCGTACTCGCCGTGGTGGGCGTCGATGCGGCGGTTGATGGTGTGTCCCGGGTTCGGCGGGGTCGAGATTTCTGGATTCTCATGCCACGGTGATGGTGCTGTTGCGTTCGAACTCTATCGGTGTGAGCCAGCCGAGTCGGCTGTGCCGCCGGTGTCGGTTGTGCCAGATCTCGAGGTAATCGAATATCGCATTCGCCAACTCGATGCGGGTCGACCACTTCTGCCGGTCGAGTAGTTCGACCTGCATCCGGGACCAGAATGCCTCGATCATCGAGTTGTCGTAGCAGTCGCCGACGCTGCCCATGGACGGAACGAAGCCAGAGGCCTTGGCGCGTGCGGTGAAGGCCCAGGACCCGAATTGAACGCCCTGATCGGAGTGGATCACAGTCCCGGCTGTTGTGGTCTTGGCGAGCCGGCTGTCGATCGCCATGCCGAGTGCGTTGGTGACCAGCGCTGCGGTCGGCGACGCGTCGATGGACCAGCCCACGACCCGCCGCGAATAGGTGTCGAGCACGACGCAGCAGAACACCTTGCCCTCGCGGGTCGGGTGCTCGGTGATGTCAGTGACCCACAACTGGTTCGGGCCGGTCCTGGCGAACGCCCGGTTCACCCGGTCGGCGGCGATGTTGTCTGGCTTGGTCCTCCTCCATTTGGGTCCTCCCGCCACACCGCGCAGGCCGGCGCGCTGCATGAGCAGTTCGACCTGACCGTGCCCGACCGCGACACCGCGGCCGAGCGTGAGCTCGGCCTGGACGCGGCGGCTGCCAGAGGTGCCGCGGGACTCGATATGGATCTGGGTGATCACATCGGTCAGCCAGGCATGTCTCACCGCACGCTCGCAGCGGGATCGCTTCAGGCGTTCGTAGTAGCCCGACTCCGACACGGCCGGCACACGGCAAGCGACCTGCGCAGGGATCATCTCGGCGACCATCACCTCGACCGCCGAGAACCGCCTTTTGGGCTCGCCTCCTCCCGAAGCAGCTCCACGGCACGGCGTGCCGCCTTCAATTCGGTCTCGAGCTCAGTGATGCGCTTGTTGGCAGCCGATAGCTCGGACTTCTCCGAGCTCGTCAGCCCCGCCACGAGCCCCTTGTCTATCTGGTCCTGGCGACGACAGGTGTAGATCGACTGCTCGCTGATGTCGAGATCGTGCGCGACTTGCGAGACCGTGCGGCCTTCCTCGAGCAGGTCGAGGACCTTGCGACGAAACTCCGCCGGATACCCCTGTCTCCCCAACGTAACCTCCTGGTGTCAGGCAACAGAATCCACAAAAGCGGCTCCGTGAAACCCGGGACACACCAGAGCCTCCACGAAACCCGGGGCGGTTCAGAGTCCCAGGTGCCCATGGCCGTAGGGACGGTCCGATGAACGCCGCCACCTACACCTACGCCGCTCACCCACCCCCGGGGCGCACGAGCGGCAGCAGGCCGCGTGCCTGACCCCTCGCTCGTCACCTCGACCTTTACGTCACCCATAGCTACCGCGACGAAGCCGGTAGCCGGTCGGAGCTGACACGACTGCTCGCTGACGCTGCAACAGGCAAGTTCTCGGCCCTGGTGATCGCGCGGCTGGACCGTCTCGGGCGGACGATCGTGGCACGTACCCCCTCACTGACCGGATGACGTTGGCAGACATCCTGACCGCCACGACCGACCGTGCACGCGCGTCAGGCACCTCACGCGTTGACCCCGAGCACGGCGTGGACTCGGCCGAATCGCGACGCCAGTCGCGGCCAGTGCGCGCTTGGCGGCGTTGGCTGACCGAGTGGCCGGCATGCGGGGGATCAGCGATGCTCGGACGGTCCTAGCCCGTAGACTTGGGACAACACGCGGCGTACGGCGGGAGGTGAGTGGTGGCCGGATCAGGAGAGCATTTCAAGGCGCTCGTACGAAGCCACGGAAGCGGCGACGACGAGGCGTTCTACTCAGTCGCGCTTCAGGTTGCCGCTCAGGCGGCTCGGCAGGGGCACCACCATCTCGCGGCTGACCTCAAAGCCGCAGTTGACCACTCACGTGTCGAGCGGCCGAAAAAGGTCACCTCAATCGCTCAACCACGAGGCGATCTCTCAGAACTTGTTATCGCCTCTCACCCAGCCGTTGGCTTGAAAGACTTGGTCCTGCCGGATGAGCTTGCCGCGCAGGTGCGACGTGTCCTTAGTGAGCAGCGCCAACGCAAGCAGCTCCTGGATCACGGCTTTGAGCCCGCGCATCGCCTCCTGTTCGAGGGGCCGCCTGGTACGGGCAAGACGATGACCGCGGCAGTCCTGGCTCACGAACTCTCTCTGCCCTTGCTGACGATCAGGCTCGACAGCCTGCTCAGCAAGTTCATGGGCGAGACCGCCAGTAAACTGCGCGTTATCTTCGATGCAGTGGGCGCGCAGCGCGGGGTGTACTTGTTCGATGAGTTCGACGCGCTCGGTGGCGACCGAGCAGGAAACGACGTCGGTGAGGCCCGACGCATCCTGAACTCGTTCCTGGTGTTCCTGGAGAACAGTTCTCCCGAGAGCATCGTCATCGCGGCCACCAACCACCGGTCGATTCTGGACAAGGCCCTGTTCCGACGTTTCGACATGGTTCTCAACTACTCACTGCCGGACGCGAAACAGGCCGCCGCCGTGATGCGCGGCAGGCTCGGGTCTCTCGCCAAGGGCGTTCGTTGGGCCGCACTGGCAGAGCACATGGCACGGCTCTCCCATGCGGACCTCGTGAGGGCTGCGGAGTCTGCCGCCAAGAGCGTCATCCTCGCTGGCGGAACACGAGTGAGTGCCGACGACATTCGACAGTCGCTTAAATCGCGGCAGGCGGCGAGCCTTGGCTGAGGGGCAGGAACATCTCAGTCACCTTCTGGTAGAAGATCGAGCGGCAGACGAGAAGTTTCGCCGACGGGGTGGACCGGACCCGAGGATCCGTCCGGTCGAAGACCGTGCCGGTCACGGCGGCGGGCGGCTGAACGAGTTGCAGTCCGCGTTCTCTAGCGGTGACGAGACCCGTGAAGAACAACTCACAGACGACGAGCTACGTGCCTTGGGCACCATCATCACGTTGGAGGGCTCTGACCCCGCTTATCCGCTCAAGCTCGACACTCTCCAACAGCTCACCTCGCACCGCGATCCGCAGCGCAGGCGCCCCAAGTGGCTCCTTCTCTCGGTCCTCCCCGCGGACTCGGGTTCTGGCATCCCCGAGCGAGCGACCGTCTGGGTCAGCGACGACTACCGTGCGAAGTTCCTGCAGCTCTTCGAGGACTACCTGGCGAAGGAGTCACCGAAAGGCAAACCGCGTAACAACGAACTCGTCGCGAACATCGCACGCATCCGCGCCACCATCTTGGCTGACCTTTGGCAGTCCGAGGGTCGCCCGCCAGAAGGTACGACGACATGGTGGGAACTATGGCTACGCCCAAACGCTGACGGCCCCGATCTGCTACGGCGCTTCGCCGAAGCCTCCGGACTGACCATCTCGCAGCGTCTCCTCCGGCTCGTGGACCGCGACGTCATGTGGGTCGAGGCGACGTGGGCGCAGCTTGGAATCCTACCTTTCACCGCAGTGCCGCTGGCCGAAATCCGGCGTCCGGAGTTCATCGACTCCATAGAAGACCTCACCGCCGAGGAGCAAGCCGAGTACGTCGACGACCTGGCCAAGCGACTGGAACCTGCCGACGAACTCCAGCCCGCCGTCTGCCACCTCGACACGGGAGTAGCGAGAACTCACGTCCTCATCGAGCAGTCCCTGGCACCCCAGGACCTGCACACCGTGATCGGCGTCAGCGGCTTCGATCAAGACGGACACGGCACCAAGATGGCCGGCATCGCGCTGCTGGGAGCTGCGGTCGACCGCCACCTGCTCGGATCGGACTCCGTTGTGCTGCGACACCGACTGGAGTCGGTTCGCATCCTTCCGACCAAGACCGAGAAGCCGCACGAACCCCGCGCGTACGGAGACGTCACCGCCCAAGCCGTGTCGCTGCCCGAAATCGCAGCGACACGACGCCGGGTGTTCTGCATGCCGGTCAGCACCAGTACCGACACTCCCGGCAACCCAGGTCAGCCCACGCTGTGGTCGGCCACCGTCGACGCACTGGCCGTCGGCGCCAACGTCGTCAGCAACGGCGACGAACTCCGGCTACTCGCGCCACCAGACAGCGAAGCAGCAAGACTCCTGATCGTGTCCGCCGGAAACGTCACCGGCACCTACGTCGCCGACCACCTCGCCGAATCCGACACCTCTCCGGTTCGAGACCCCGGCCAAGCCTGGAACGCACTCACTGTCGGCGCCTACACCGACCTCGACGCGGTCCCGACCGATCCGGCCTTCGCAGGCTGGATTCCCGTCGCGCGGAAGGGCGACCTCTCGCCCCACAGTCGCACGTCTCTGCCGTTCGGAAACAGGCCCTGGCCGATCAAGCCCGACATCGTTATGGAAGGCGGCAACGTGCTCCATGACAGCGCCTCTATGTTCGAGCCGAATCACCCGGCGCTGTCCCTGCGGACCACCGGGCACACAAACGATCAAGCTCTGGCATCGGCCAACGCAACCAGCGCCGCGACCGCGCAAGCCTCCCGGCTCGCAGCGCTCGTCATGGCGACTTATCCCGAGTACTGGCCCGAGACGATCCGAGCACTCCTCGTCCACTCCGCGCAGTGGACACCCATCATGCGCGACGAAATCGATCGAGCGGGGCAGAGCGGACTTCAAGCCAAACAGATGCTGCTACGCCGATACGGCTGGGGCGTCCCGACCGAGGAACGCGTCTTGTTCTCCTCCGATCGGTCCGTAACCCTGGTCGTACAGGACGAGTTCACCCCTTTCGAGGGCGATGAGTTCAAGGTCCCGTCATTCCGGCTGCACGACCTTCCATGGCCGCGCGAAGTACTGCAAGGCCTGGGCTCCGCTTCCGTGACCCTGCGCGTCACCCTCTCCTACTTCATCGAGCCGACGGCATCCCGACGAGGATGGCGTCAGCGGTACAAGTACGCATCACACGGACTCCGGTTCGAGCTACAAGACCCCCTTGAATCTGAGGCCCATTTCGTTCAACGAGTGAACCGTGAAGCCCGCACTGAGGAAGCCGGCGGGCGCCCCGCAAGCGGACAAGTGTCGTGGCTCGTCGGCGCCAACCAACGCCTCTACGGCTCACTGCATCAAGACATCTGGGAGACCTACGGTTCAGCACTCGCCGACACCGGAAAGATCGCCGTCTACCCCGTCGGCGGCTGGTGGAAGAACAACAAGAACCGCGAACGCGT
>JAUNRO010000226.1:0-2680 GCA_030544185.1 Propionibacteriaceae bacterium
TCGTGCGGCTCCAATAGAGCTCCCAGGAGAGGAACAGAGTCCCCTGGAACGCCGCGAGGGTCGCGACCAGCGCGGTCTGCGACCACGGCCACCTCCGGATCACCGCGACCGCGAGCAGGGCCAGTGGGAAGACGCCGTTGATATAGCGCAGCAGGCTGTTTGCCCAGGGGTCGCCGATCGACAAGGGCACGACGAGCAGCAGCACACCCCACACCACGAAGTGCACGGGGATGAGCCGGATCCCGGCGATCAGCAGTGCGATGAGCACCATGACCACGATCAGCTTCATCGTGTGCGCGTGATAGGTGAGGTCACCGAAGACCTGCCGGAACGGGTCGAGCGGGCTCCCGGATTCGACCTTCCAGATGCTGGCCTGGACCCGGTTGTACGCATCCCAGTAGCCCGTCATCCACCAGCCCCACGCCACGAACAGGCCCCATCCCAAGGGTGCCCCGATCAGCGCGGGCAGAGCCTTGAGCCCGGCCTTGATCGTGGGCCAGCGCCAGAACCGCCAGCCGTTCTGCTCCAGCACCAGCAGCACCAATGGCAGCGCGATCAGGATGCCGGTCGACCTGGTCAGCCCCAACAACAGCGCGGCCAGACCCGCCCACCACCACCGCTTCTCGTGGGCGAAGACGAAGGTGGCCAGGGACAGACAGAGGAACAGCGGCTCGGTGAGCACGGCCTGCAGCAAGAAGGCGGTCGGCAGCAGTGCGAGCATCGTGACCGACCATCGGCCGGCGGACCCGTTGCCGAACACCAGGACGCCGAGCCGATAGGCGAACCAGAGCGCGCCGAGGAAGGCGAGATTGCTGACGGCCATCAGCGCGAGGCCGGCGGAGTCGAGGACGGCGGCGAGGGGTTTGCCCAACAGCATGTACAGCGGGGGCCACGCGAACCGTTTCAGCGACGGCACGTCGTCGAATCGGCGGAAGTCGGGTTCGGCGGCGAGGACCTCGCGTTCGGCATCGGTCAGCGGCGCGAGCAGCGGCAGCTCGACCTGATCCACATAGTGCATCGAGTCCCAGCGGAACCACATCGAATAGATGTTGAAATAACGATTGCTGGTGCAGAGCCGGGAATTCGGGCAGGGCCCGACATCTGGCTCGATCCAGCCGCTGTCCGGGCGCTCCTGCAGGTTGCCGGCGACATGGTGAAATTGCGGCACCATCACCAGCGCGATCGCCATGGCCAAGAACTTGCAGACCAGGAATACGCACACGATGTGCACGAGGGGATGATCCCGCCAGGTCCTGGGCTCGGCCACAGCTCTGGCCGGCTGGGTCTCCGCCACGATGTCGTCCTCCCGGCTTGGGCTATGCTGACGCTACACCACGACCCCGAGGGCAGAATCGACGGTGATGACGGCACTGACCTCCACTCAGGCGGGCTCTGGCAACCGCGGCGGTCAAGCCTCGAACAACCCGCTCACCTTCACCGCCCTGCAGCGTTTCGTCGCTTCCTGGTTGTGGTTGCTGCCGGCCATCGTGGTCGCCGTCGTCGCCTGGAACCTGCGCTGGATGTCCGATGACGGCTGGATCAACATGCGGGTCGTCGACCAGATGCTCGCGGGCAACGGCCCTGTCTTCAACACCGGCGAACGGGTCGAGGTCGGCACCAGCACGCTGTGGCTCTGGCTGCTCATCGGCGTCTCCGCACTGATCCCCTGGTTCGAGCCGAGCCAGCTCGCCATGGTCCTGGGCACGGGCCTCATGGCCACCGCGCTCGTCCTCGCCAGCCTTGGCTCGATGCATCTCCTCGCTCCGCGCACCCACCGGGCCGATTCCACCCCGCGGCTGGTCTGGGTCCCCGCCGGGACGGCCGTGATCGCCGCGCTGCCACCGATCTGGGAGTTCGCCACCAGCGGCCTGGAGATGAGCCTGGCGGTGTGCTGGCTAGCAGCGTGCTTCTGGGGACTGGCCCGTCGGCTCCCCCGCCCGGATGCCGGCCCAGCTCCCCGCCGGCTCGGCGCGTTCCGGCCCTGGTGGCTGCCCGTGCTCATCGGGCTCGGTCCCCTCGTGCGGCCGGATTTCGCGCTCTTCGCCCTTGCCTTCGCGATCGCGCTGCTCGTCCAGAGCCGCCTCGGCGTCGTCTCCTGGGCGGGCGCCGCGGTGCTCGCGCTCGCGATCCCCGGGGCCTACCAGGTCTTCCGAATGGGCTATTATGCCGCGCTCGTGCCCAACACCGCCCTCGCCAAGGACGCCTCCGGGACGCGCTGGGCGGAGGGACTGAGTTATCTGCTGGATTTCATCGGACCGTACGCGGTGTGGGTGCCCCTCGTCCTGATCGCAATCGTGCAGATCGTCCACCTCCGAGGCTGGGCGGCCGAGCGGGACCGCGCACGGATCGCGCTGACCGTCGCCGTGCCCGTGGCGGGGCTGCTGCACGCCACCTATATCGTGCGGGTCGGCGGCGACTTCATGCACGCGCGGTTCCTGCTGCCCGCGACGGTCGCCATCGTGCTGCCGATCGCTGCCTATCCCCTGCGCCGCACCGCCGGCCGCATCACGATCGTGTTTCTCACGGCGGTGTTGCTGTGGGCCATCACGGTCGCCGCCGGGCCGCGGACCCGCTATGAGCTGATCCAGACGGCCAACGAATTCTCCGGGCGCCCGCCCGAACTCGGCATCGCCAACGAGCGCGGCTGGTGGCAGTCGCGGACGATGTCTCACCGCACGGT
>JAUNRO010000226.1:2713-5425 GCA_030544185.1 Propionibacteriaceae bacterium
GAGGGCCTCGTCCGTCCCGACTATCCCGAGGGCTTCGCCCATTCCGACGTCGCCGGTGGCGCGATGCAGGACCACATCCCCACCGGCAACGGGCTGGCCGTCCCGGCGCAGCCGGGGGTCTTCATCGCGGTCCAGAACATCGGGGCCGCCGGCGTCCTCGCCGGCAACGACGTCCACCTGATCGACATGATCGGGTTGTCCGACGCGGTGTCGGCCCGGGTGCGCTATGACCCGGCCACGAACGAACCCCGTCGCGTCGGTCACGAGGTGAAACCGGTCTGGTGGCGGCTCGCCCACTATGCCGCGCCGACGGCCGGGCACTCCGGGGAGGTCGCCACCGCCCGCCGCGTGCTCCGGTGCCGCCCGGTGCGCAACGTCGTCCGCGCGACCACCGCGGAGCTGACCCCGCGCCTGTTCCTCAGCAACGTGCGGCGCTCGGTGGAATACACACGACTGACCATCCCCGCGGATCCGCGGGCCGCCGAGCAGAAGCTGTGCCGATGATGTCCGCCCCCCGCTCTCCCGAGGACGGCCCCCGCCGGTCCTGGCGCCTGCCCCTGATCGCGCTGGCGGCGGTCCTGGTCCTCATCGCCGCTGTGGCGGTCGTCGGCCGGCTGACGGGGCCGACGGAGCTGGCGGTGCGGTCCTGCCGCCCGGGCGGCCCGTTGCTCCCGCCCGCGATCCTGGATCCCTGCGGCCTCCCGGTGACCGATGCGACGACGGCCCGGATCACGCGTTTCGACCCGATCACGGACCGACTCGAGCCGGATCTCGCCGAGGCGATCACCACGGCCGACAACCGAAATTTCACGATCCGGCTCGTGGCCGACCGACGGTTCTCCGACGGCACCGCGGTCACCGCCGCCCACGTGGCGCGCGCCTGGAACAACCTCGCCGACTGCCGCCGGGGCTATCCGGCGGCGCTGCTGCTCGCCACGATCGACGGCTTCGAGGACTCTGCGCAGCCCTGCACCGACGAGCCCCCGCCGCTGGCCGGCGTGACCGTCGTCGACGAGCGCACGCTCACCGTCCGCACGGCCGAGCCCGACCCGGAGCTGCCGGCGCGCCTGGCCCACCCCGCGACCGCGCCGCTGCCGGACCTGTTCTATGACGAGCCCGAGCAGTTCCGCGACCTCCCGGTCGGCGCCGGCCCGTTCGTCGTCACGCAGAACCACGACCACGAGATCGTGTTGGAGCGGTCGCCGAGCTATACCGGGCCGTTCCCCGCCGCCGTCGACAGCATCCGGCTGCCGGTCTATATCGACGGCCAGGAGGCCTTCAACGACATCCGTCGCGGGCCGCTCGATCTCACCGAAGTGGTCCCCGCGGACCGGCTCATCGATGGGCGTGCCCGCGAGGGCGCCGACGGCCGGTTCAGCGTCGGCGCGTCGGCGGTGTTCCTCCAGGCCATGCGCGTCAACGATCCCCAGCTGACCGATCCGCGCAAGCGCCGAGCGCTGTCGATGGCGGCGGACCGGGCGTTGCTGGCGGAGCGGATGTTCGACGGCACCCGGCATCCCGCGCGCGGCTGGTCGCTCACCGAGCTCCGGTCCGGCGACTGTGGCGACACCTGCACCTTCGACCCGCAGGCGGCGCGCGCCCTGTGGGACGAGGCCGGCGGTTATCGCGGCACGCTCTGGGTGTGGGGCACCCGCGCCGAGGCGGAGCGCGCCCAGCTCCACGCCCTGTGCAACGAGTGGTCGCTGACGCTCGGCGTGGACTGCGCGGTGCAGACCATGAGCGACCACAAGGAGCTGCAGGATCGCGGGGTCGAGGGCCTCATCCTCACCGCCCTGCCCCGACAGCTCCCCGGCCTGGACGGTGAGCTTGCCATGTTCCTGCCCCTGCTTCGCTCGCCCGACACCGATCCCGCGATCGCCGATGCCCTCGCCGAGCGCGACACCGCGGCCCTGACCATCGCCCTGACCACGAGCTGGTCGCTGCTGCCGCTGTGGTTCGACAACGCCCCGCAGCTCAGCGCACCGGGCGTCGCCGAGATCCACCGCACGCCGATGGGCACGATCGATCTCACGAAGGTGACTGACCGATGAGCACCCATCACCTGCTGGTCGTCGCCAACCAGTTCGACGAGACCGTCGGCGGCCTGGAGATCCACCTGCAGGAGCTCCTGCCCCGGCTGGTCGACCGGGGCCTATGCGTCACGCTCGTCTATCTCGGCAGCCAATCGCCTCGCGAATGGCGCGGGGTCGAGGTCGTGCCGATGCGCCGCCGCCTCGACTTCCGCGCGATCATGGCCCTGCCCGACCCGCGCGACGTGGGCCCCCTGTGGCGCCGTCTCCGCGCCGGCGGGCTCGCGGCCGGCCCCGTCACGATCATGGCCACGCACACCCGGTTCTTCCCCATGAGCTGGCTCGGGCTGCGCTGGGCGCGCCGCCTGGGCGTCCCCCTCCTGCACACCGAGCACGGCGGTGGCCCCGTCGCCACCCGGCCGCGGCTGGTGGCGGAGCTGAGCAATGCGGTGGACCGTACGCTGGGCCGGGCGGTGCTCCGGGGCGCCGACCGGGTGCTGGCGGTCTCCCGGGCCGGTGCTGCGTTCGTCGAGGATCTCGCCGGATTCGAGCCGCACATCCTGGGCAACGGCATCCGGCTCCAGGACTGGCTCCCCGACGACCCGACCGCTCCCCTGCCGGCCGAGCGCCCGCTGGTGTTCGCCGGCCGCTTCATCCGCGAGAAGGGCTGGGCGGACTTCCT
>JAUNRO010000227.1:0-242 GCA_030544185.1 Propionibacteriaceae bacterium
CTCATAGATCGTGGCGCCCTCGATGACCGGGTTGCCGTCGTCGTCGACATCACCAGTAGTGGCCGGGCGGTCGATCACGAACCACTCGGACATGCGCGACTCGGCTGCGACCTGCATGTCCGCCAGTGCGAAATCGGTCGCGTCGCTCAGGTTGGCCGGCGAGAACGCCGGGAGCAGAGCCATTAGGCGCCCCGGCCCCGCGCGTACGGCACCGAGCCGGACCAGCCCTGCGCCACATCATA
>JAUNRO010000227.1:252-5422 GCA_030544185.1 Propionibacteriaceae bacterium
CCACTCATCGAGGATGAGGATGTCGCCGAGCCCGCTCGGGAAGCGACGCGTCTGGTTCCATGACCCGTCATCGACGCCGATCTGATCCGTCGTGGACTCCGCGCCGTCAGCCGGCCGGGTGGCGCGTCGCACGACTGCATAGGTGACGACGTCGCCGACGACATCGGGGTCAAGGCTGGCATAGGTGACGCCGAGCGACTCGGCGCGCGTACGGATCTGGCGATACGCGCGGTCGATCCACCTCGCCCACTGAGCCTCGGTCGGCGAGCCCTGCTCCGGAGAGGGGCGGCCGAGCTCGATCGCGATGTCACTCGGTGTCACAAGCACGGCCGCCACCTCCTCCGCTCACTCTCCGCCGTTGATGACGGCGAGCATGTCGGCCTTGACGGTCGCGCCGCCCAGGTCGATGCCGCGGTCGTCGGCGTACTGCTTGATCTGCGCGACCGTCCACGACTCCGAGGGAACCTCGTCGCCGGGCTCTTCGTCGGCCTCGCCGGCGGCGTCACCTTCGACATGGCCAGCGCCGTTGTCGCCGGACTCGTCAGCGGCCTTGTCGCCGTCTTCGTCGACGTCGCCACTCTCGCCGGGCTCGTCAGCGGCCTGCTCGGCCGCCTCGAAGTCCGACCACCAGTCACCCGCAGGGATCGCCTCAGCCTCACCCTCACGGGCCGTCCCGACCGGGAACACGCGGCCCCCGGCCAGGACGGCCTTCGTCAGACGGGCGGCCATCAGCCGAAGATCCCGGTAATGACGCTGATCTGGTCAGCGTCGTGCAGGACCGGCATGCCGATCGCGGCAGCCTTGACCGACCGCTGCACCGGGTTGTCCTTCCCGAGGGTCACGATCGTGACACCCGGCGCCTCGGACGCGGACAGCGCCGGGCGGCCGTTCGGCTGCAGGCGGTTGACCTGCTGAACGGCCTCCTGGGTCACGCCGAGCTCGGTGCGACCCACGGGGTCCTCCGCGCCGGGCAGGAAGGTCAGGTTGCCCTCCGGGTAGACCCGGGTCTTCGTGCCGTCGTAGGCGGTGAAGGTCCGATCGTAGGTGTAGACCTGCGGCAGGTCGTTCGCCGTGAGGTACGCATTCAGCGTGTTCACGTCGACCGGCTGCTGCGGGTACCTCGCACCGAGCGCCGCGAGCAGCTGGCGCTTGACCCGCGAGGTGGTGAGCGCAACGCCAGCGACGTCGCCGGCTCGGTCGATGTGCGCGCTGTGCGCTGCCGCGAAGTCCGCGAAGGCGTCACCCCCGGCAGCGTTCCACGGCGTGGTGACCGTGGTGATCTGGTCCGCGCCCGCGCCGAAGTCCACCTCGTGAGTCACGCCGTCGGCGGACTCGATAGCGAGCTCGAGCGTGGCGAGAACCTGTCCGCGCATGGCCTCGAAGGTGTTGTCCACCGTCAGGGCCGCCAGGACAGCCGAGGCGTTGACCGCGTCCGTCCAGTCGACAGCGAGGCCGGCGAGCTGCCGAGCGAGAACCATCTCATTGGTCAGGTCCTGCTCGGACAGGTCCACGATCGGGGTGATCGCGGGAAGATCGCCGCGCACGTCGACGAGACCGGGGCGACGGATCGGCACCGCAGGGGCGTCGATCGCGCGGACCGGCACGGTCTGGTCGGCACGCTGGCGCCGGCCGAGACGGTACGAGACCGACTGGGTCTCCCGGTACGGCAGGAACCGCGCCAGGGAGTTGCGTGCATCGCGAGCCTGACGGGCCGCGAGGATCGTCGGCTTCAGATCGGGAACAAGGTCGATGATCTGCATGATTGAGTCCTCCTCGGCCTCAGTTGATGAAGTTGATCGCGGTCAGGGACGCCTCGGCAGCCTCGTCGTGGCCCTCCGGCAGGTATCGCCGGTCGACCGGACCGCCACCGGAGGCGACGGCGACGAGGTGCACTCCGCCATCGACCCGCAGGTCGTTGACGAGCAGCCCGACAGAGGGAGCCTCGGCCGCGCGAGGCAGCTTGTCCTCGCCGATGTGGGTGCCGGACGGGTAGACCCGCCCCGCCTCCAGGCTGGAGGTGTCGATCGACACGTCGTGCGTGTCGAGGGCGAGGAAGTTCCTCGCCCAGCGACGGTCGCCGGTGCCGTACTGGGTGCGCTTGGGCGCGAAATTGGACACGATGATCTCCTTTTCTGGTTGTGTCCTGGGATCAAGGTGCCGAGGCATCGCGCCGTGAAGCACCGGATTACTGCTCAGGCGTCGGCGAACTTCACGCCGGCCGAGGTCTGCATCTTGGCGAGGGTCGCTTTGACCTTGTCGTCAAGGGAGAGGTTGGAGCCTGCGGATCCGCCCATGAAGGCGTCCTGTCCGGGGAACCGCCTCGCGGCAAGGTGAGGCTTGCGCTCCACCAGCTCATCGAGAGCGACCTTGATCTTGGCGGCATCAGGAGCGCCGGAACCGTCCGTAAGGGTCGTCAGGTCGACGTTCGCCAGGGCATCGCTCGGGTCATGCAGTCGGCCCTGGGCGGCCCCTGTGAGGGCGTCGGCGATCTTCTGTGCGGCAGCCTGGGTCTCACGCTGCTCCTCGCGCTCCTGGAACGGCTTGATGGCCGCTGCGACCGCCTGCTGCACGATCGCGGCCACGTCGGCCGGGACGTCGCCCTTCGGCGACTCCTGGTCGTGCCGCTGGTCGCCCTGCTGCTTCGGCGGCGGGGTCGGCTTGGGCTGCTGCTTGGACTGCACGGCGGCCAGGTCGGACTCGGCCTTCGTGCGAGCCTCGCGCTCGCGGACCAGGGCCCGCTTGCCGGGGTCGCCGAGCGCGGTCCACTCCTCGTCACTGATGCCCTCGGGCTGCTGCGGCTCACCGCCGCCGTCCTCCATGCGAGCGTCGCCGAAGGTGGCGCGATGGAAGGCGATCAGATCGGCCGGCAGTAGGTCGCCAGCGAGGTACGCCGCGCGGATCGCGGCCTTTGTCGAATGAGACATCGCATCTCCTTGTGGTTCGCTCACCCCTCGCGGGCGAGCAGCCGGAGCGCCTCTTGCGCCCGGTGGACTAGTCGGCGGCTATCGCAGGTAGCCGTGCCGCATCAGCAGCGAGATTGCCTCGGAGCGATCCTCGGCAATCTCATACAGAGACTCCGGCATCAAACGCGCCTCACCTCGGTTCAGCACCATCTGGCTGCGACCCGAGCGTGTCAGCGTGCCTTCCTCGGTCGTGAACAGCCCACTGTCGTCACGGATTAGTCGAGGGCGCGACGACGTGATCTCCGTAGCCACGTCGTCGCGGATCACGAACGGCTCGGCTCCCGGCATCTCGAACCGGAACACCTCGCGGCTCTCGGTCCGCACAACCTTCGGCTGCGCCGTCGTCATTCCGCGGCGAGCGTTGACGACTGCGGCAGGATCGGCCCCGTCGCGGATCGCCTGCGCACCGGCTCGAGTGAAGGTCCGGTCCTGCTCCGCCTCGGTGAGGCTGTCGAAGTAGGCTCGCGGGTCCGTGGTCAGGTCGCCAGCGATGTTCTCGCGCGCCGGGATGTGTGTGCACTGGCAGAGCGGGTGTCTCTTGAAGCCCTCGTTCCAGCGGTAGAACCGGCCCGCGAGAATCACACACCGACTACATGCGCCGACCCGCACAGCCCGGACGTACCCGGCGCGTGGGGTCGCGGCCACCGTCACCGACGCGCCAGCCCTGGCGGCGTCCCCGACCTGGGTGACAACCACCCGGTCCAGCCACCGCTGAGTCACATCCGGCGGGGCCGACGACAACGCGACAGACCCGAACGCGAACAGCGACGCCAGCGGGCGCCCATCGGACGCCGAGCGGCCGAACGCGGCCGGGTTCACCTGAGCAGCAGGCGAGCCCACGTCCAGCTCGGACAGCGCCGACGCCGTGGCCGCGGATCCGTCGAGCGCCGCACCGACCATCGCCGCCGACAGCACCGCCACCAGGCGGGCCAGCGAGCGAGACTCCTTGCCCCACTCGGCGCGCACCTCCCGTCGCGTCAGCGAGATCCGCTCAAGCTGCGCCGACCGGAGCCGAGCCGTGGACGCCGGCATCGTCGGCATCGCGCGGCTCACTCATCCACGAGCGGGCGGGACAGGTGACTCAGCATCGGGTCAGCCATCTCCGCCCGCTGCTGCGCCGCCTCGGTCACGCCACGACGCGCCAGCTCCGGGGACCAGCCGAGAACCTCCTCGGCGACCGTCTGGGCACCGAGTGACGGCGCGAGCTTGGCGAACGTGTCAGCATCCTGGGACTCGATCCGCGTCTGCGGGTCCTCCCAGCGGCCCGTGAGACGGACATTGACCAGATCCGAACGCTCCACGGCAAGCATGTGCCGGAACACGCGCCGCCACGACTGATTGAACGACCCATCGCGGCCGAGGGCGTTGATCCGGCGCACCATCGGCGCCTCGTCTGTCTTGAGCAGCTCGGCGCTCATGTGGCTCTTGAGGTCCATCGAGTAGTACGTCGACGCAACCGACGTCATCGCCCGGATGCGGCTGCTTGCATGCTCGGCCCACTTCACGAACGACTCCAGCCCCGCCGGGGTGAGCTGCCCGAACTTCGCATCCTTGGCCGTACTGACCCACATGTGATCGGCGCGGGGGTTGAACCCGATGAACGGCTTACCGTTCGGACCCGTCAGCGGCTTGTTCGGGTCCTTCGGGTCACGCTGGACGTCGAGACCAGTGGCATACCGGATCGGCACCGCACCGAAGTGTCCGGCGAACACCATCAGGCCCTCGATGAGGTCCACGATGTCGACGAACGAGGAGATCGGCTCGATCTCGCTCATCGGCGCAGCGATCAGCCGCGGCCGGGGCGTGAACTCCACCACGGGCACCTCGTCGGGACCCTTGGTCTCGCCGTCGGGCTTGACGCGCCAGCGGGATTGGACCCCCGAGCCTTCCGGATCCTCGTGGCTGGTCTCGTCCTCGAACTGATCGATTCGCCGGCCGGGCAGACACAGGCGTGCCTCACGCTTCCCCGTCCACTAGTCCACCATCACCTTGAGCGAGGCAACCACGTCATAGGGCGGCCGTGTCATCCGGTACACGGCCATCGACTCGACCGGCTCAATCCCGACCACGGCCCGAGGAGTCGATCCGTCCGTGCGGTCGACCTGGGCGAAGGATCTCGCCTTGATCAGCGACTCCCGGTGCGCCTCGCGATGCATGACATCCAGGTCGGTGTCATCCCATGCCCGATTCAGTACTCCGAGCGCAAC
>JAUNRO010000228.1 GCA_030544185.1 Propionibacteriaceae bacterium
CGTCACGATCGCCGACCTGGCGGTCGCCACCAACTGCGGTCAGATCAAGACCGGCGCGCCGGCGCGCTCGGAGCGCGTGGCGAAATACAACCAGCTGCTGCGCATCGAGGAAGAGCTCGATGACGCTGCGGTCTATGCGGGCGCCTCGGCCTTCCCGCGCTTCTCCGCCAGTTGAGCTAGAACACGTGCGGATCGCGGGCGTTCGCCTCCCGCGATCCGCACGGTCGGCGGCCTAGACTGACGCCGATGCCGACCACCCCTCGTAGCCGCCGTCCCGGGTCCGGCCCCGGACGTGGGCGACCCCGACACCGGAGCGCTGCGCGCCCGGCGCCGGTGCGCACCACCGGCCAGGATGAGGCGACCCGATCGGAGGCCGCCCCGGGTGCGCCGCGCCGGGGCATCACGCGCCGTGCCGTCGCTGTGGCCGCCGTCGTGGTTCTGCTGCTGTTGTCCTATGGGACCAGCCTCCGGATCTGGATCGAGACCGAACAGGCGAACGCCGCCAACAACGAGTCGATCGAGCGGTCCCAGGCCCGCATCAACGAGCTGAATGCCGAACTGGCCCAGTGGGACGACCCCGACTATGTCCGCGCCCAAGCCCGCGATCGGCTCGGCTGGGTGGTTCCGGGCGAGACCGGCTATCGGGTGATCGGACCCGACGGAGAACCGATCGGCAACCGCCTCGACACGCCGGGCATCGACGCTGCCGCCCCACCCGAGACGACCTGGTGGGAGCGTGTGTGGGGATCGGTCGAGGCCGCAGACGAACCCGTCCCTGAGCCGGGTTCGCCCGCCGCGACGCCGAGTCCGAAACCGCCACTGACCGATGGGACGCGAACCCCGACCCCGACCCCCACGCCCACGCCGACGCCGACGCCCACCCCGAGTGCTACCCCCAAGCGGACGCCCACGCCCACTCCGAGGCGGACAGCAACCCCGACGCGGAGCGCAACCCCGACGCCCACGCCGGCGGTGACACCCACGGCGCGACCGGGCACGCGCTAGCGTCTCCCGCTGACGACGAGTGGAGACGCCATGAACCTGGAGCCGATGAGCGCGCGCGACAACGCGATCCTTGATGAGCAGTTGCAGCGTCCGGTCCGCGCCGTCGCCGGCATCGCGTGGCGCTGCCCCTGCGGCAAACCCGGCGTGGTGGCCACCGAGCCACGGCTGCCGGATGGGACGCCGTTCCCGACGACCTATTACCTGACCTGTCCGCGAGCGAGCAGCGGCTGCTCGACGCTGGAATCGGCGGGAATGATGGCCGAGATGACCGAGCGGCTCTCGAGCGACGAGGAGCTCGCCATCGGTTATGCGAGGGCCCACGAGGCATACCTCGCCGACCGCGCCACCCTCGGCCAGGTCCCTGAGATCGAGGGGATCAGCGCGGGCGGGATGCCGACGCGCGTCAAGTGCCTGCACGTGCTCGTCGGTCACGCCCTCGCCGCCGGCCCCGGGGTCAATCCGCTCGGGGACGAAGCCGTCGAGGCGCTCGGGGAGTTCTGGACGCGGCCGTGCCTGGCGGACTGAGGGTCGCCGCGATCGACTGCGGCACGAATTCGCTGCGCCTGCTCGCCCTGGAACGGCGTCCCGACGGTCAGGTTGTCGAGCTTGCCCGGCAGCTGCGGCTCGTCCGGCTCGGCCAAGGGGTCGATGCGACCGGCGAGTTCGCGCCCGAGGCGCTGCGGCGGACGTTCGCCGCATTGGCGGAGTACGCCGGGCTGCTCCGGGAGTGGGGAGTCGAGCGGGTGCGGTTCGTGGCGACCTCCGCCGCACGGGATGTGACCAACACCGAGGAGTTCCTCGACGGGGTGGCCGAGCGGCTCGGCCGACCGGCCGAGATCATCACGGGGGCCGAGGAGGCCGCACTGACGTTCGCGGGGGCCCTGGTGGGCGCACCCGAACCTGCGCAGCCGGTCCTCGTGACCGATATCGGCGGCGGATCGACCGAGCTGGTCGTCGGCACCGATCGCATCGAGCGCGCGGTCTCGATCGACATGGGCTCGGTGCGCATCCGGGAGCGGTTCCTCGCCGGCGATCCGCCGACCGCCGCCGAACTTGCGACCGCGACCGAGTTCATCGACGCGCAACTCGACCTGTTCGAGCTCGCCGACGTCCGCGGCTGGGTCGGGCTCGCGGGCACCATCACCACGATGGCTGCGCTGCGGCTGGGCCTGGTTGACTATGACCGCGCCGCCATCCAGGGCCTGACCATGGACCGGGTGGCGATCGACGCCGTGGCGCACCGCCTGTGCGTGACCCCGACCGCCCAGCTGGTCTCGCCGCTGATGCCGCCGCTGCGGGCGGAGGTCATCGCCAGCGGCGCGCTGATCTGCTCCCGGATCGCCGCGCGGGTCGACGCGCCCATGATCGTCAGCGAGCACGACCTGCTCGACGGCATCGCGCAGGAGCTGCTGGCGGAGTCAGGGCACTAAGCTCGGGTCCGCGCCCCCGTAGCCCAATCGGCAGAGGCAGGCGGCTTAAACCCGCCCAAGTATGGGTTCGAGTCCCATCGGGGGCACACCGGTTCAGGGGCACCTGCGGGTTGTTCCCCATGCGGACAGGGAACATGGGGAGCCGTTCCTCTGTTGAATAGAATCGATGCGGGCGTGCAATGCGCCCCTGACAGGAGGAAGCATGCTTCGTAGTTCGAATCCGGTGCTCTCGCGTCAGGACGCCTTCACCCCTGGCGGCCAGCAGACGCAGCAGTATCCGCAGTATCCGGGTCAGCAGGGCTTTGGCCCCCAGGACCCGCAACCCGGCCAGGGCCGGATGACCCTCGACGACGTCGTCACCAAGACCGGCGTCATGCTGGGTCTCGTCGTCATCGTGGCCGCTGCCGTGTTCTTCTTCATGCCGCCGAGCATCCTCTATCCGGCCGCGATCGTCGCGTCGCTCGCCACCATCGTGGTCGTCTTCGTGGTCGCCGCCCGCCGGCGGATCTCCCCGGCGCTGGTCGGCATCTTCGCGGTGGTCGAGGGCGTCATGGTCGGCGGCATCTCGAAGATCTTCGAGAGCGCCTATCCCGGCATCGTCGTCCAGGCCGTCTTCGCGACGTTCGTCGCCGCGGCGCTGACGCTGGCTGCCTACAAGTTCTTCAACATCCGCGTCACGCCTAAGTTCACCAAGGTCGTCGCGATTGCCACTGCCGCGTTCGCCGTGACCATTCTGCTGAACTTCGTGCTCGCCCTGCTCGGGGTCAACGGCGGGGCCGGGCTCGGCCTGCGCTCCGGCGTGACCGGGGAAGTCAGCCTGCTGGCCATCGGCGTGTCCGCGCTCGCCGTCGTGCTCGCGGTGCTCAACCTCGTGCTGGACTTCGACTACATCGAGCGCGGCATCCAGATGGGTGCTCCGGCCAGTGAGTCCTGGAAGGCCGCCTTCGGCCTGACCGTGACGCTGGTCTGGCTCTATGTCGAGATGCTGCGGATCATCAGCTACTTCCGTCGCTGACTCGCGCACACGAAACGGCCCGTCGGGATGTCCCGGCGGGCCGTTCTTCTCAGTCCAGATGCCGATTGAGCAAGGAACGGGTCCCGGCGGTCCAGCGCGTACGCCGGACCTCGGCCCAGGGCACCCACATGGCGCCGGCGGTGGTGCCGCCGACATCGTGGACGACGGGGGCGGTGGGGTTGGCACACGTGGCGCGATAGACAAGGCGGATCGCGTGGAAGTCCTCGAGGATGCCGTTGGGTGCACGGCCGATCCAGTGGTCGCTCTGCACATCGACCAGTCCCGACGGGCGAATGGCCTGGCCGGTCTCCTCCATGGCTTCGCGCACGATCGTGTCGAACGGCTCTTCATCGGCGTCGACGCCGCCGCCGGGCAGCCCCCATTGACCGGGCACGTGGGTCTGGTCGGAGAACTGGGTCGCGAGCAGACCGCGGCTGGAGGAGACGATGGCGTACGCCGCGATCCGCTGGCGCACCTGGGGGACCTCACCCGGGCGGATGTCGGCGTCGGGGTCCAGCCCGCGTGGGCGCCGGGCCCGCAGGTGGGTGTGGGAGTGCGGGGCTCCCTGAACGGTCAGGACGATGTCATTGCCCACCCGGCGAGCGGTGAGGGGCCGGGCGAGCTGGAGGCCGTGCTGCCACACGGCTAGCCGGGGATCCTCCCCGTGGCCCAGTTGACTCGCGAACAGCTCGGCGCCGCCCGGTGTGGAAACACAGACGATGCGCATCAACACATCATAGGTGGCGCCCCCTCGGTGGCCGGGATCCGACGCACATCGGTGAATCGGGCGGCTGCGCTGAGAGTTTCGGGGTGGCTATGCTGAGCCCGTTCGCCGGGGCGCAGAGACCCGGCTGGGGCTCCAGGAGGCCGCGGTGCGCTACAACGACAACGCTCGGTTGGATTCCGGACAGGTCGCGGGGGGCGGTGGCGGTGCCGGCGGGCGCATCGCGGTCGGCGGCGGTGCCGGGGTGATGATCCTGCTGTTCATCCTGAGCCAGTTCCTCGGCATCGACCTCACCGGTCTCGCCGGGGGTGGGCAGACAGCGAGCCGGCCGGACTCCAGCGCCTATGAGCACTGCCGCACGGGCGCGGACATCCAGGAGAACCGCGACTGCCGCTGGGTGGCATACACGAACTCGATCCAGGGCTATTGGCAGCAGTCCTACAGCGGCTATCAGATGACCCAGACCCGGACGTTCACTTCTGAGGTCTCCACGGCCTGCGGCACGGCCACCTCAGCGGTGGGCCCGTTCTATTGCCCGGCTGATGGTTACATCTATCTGGATACGTCGTTCTTTGATGATCTGGTCAGCCAGCTCGGCGCCCAGGGCGGCGACGCGGCCGAAGCCTACGTCATCGCGCACGAATACGGCCACCACATCCAGAATCTCACCGGCACCATGGAGCAGGTGCAGTCGCAGGGCCAGACCTCCGGTCGCGACTCCCTCCAGGTCCGCCTCGAACTGCAGGCCGACTGCTATGCCGGCGCGTGGTTCAAGCACGCGGTGAACGATCCCGACGGCATCATCGCCGAGGTTACCGCCGACGATCTCAACCGTGCGATCGACGCGGCCATCGCCGTCGGCGACGACCGCATCCAGCAGCGGACCCAAGGCCGCGTCAACCCCGACGCGTGGACCCACGGGTCGTCCGAGGACCGCAAGCGCTGGCTCGCGACGGGCTACAACTCCGGCGACCCGAACTCCTGCAACACGTTTGCGCAAGGAAGCGTCTGATCGCGCGCAATGTGGACCCCGGCGCAGTTTTTCGAGCGTGCCTCAGGCCTCGGGTGACGAGCCAGAGGGGTTTGTAGCGGAGGGCGGCGGAGCCGGCCGTAGTGGAGAACGCCGACGTGAGGAAGCCGAGAGCGAGAGTTCGCGCCGCGGATTGCGGCGCAATGTGGACCCCGGCGCAGTTTTTCGAGCGTGCCTCAGGCCTCGGGTGACG
>JAUNRO010000229.1 GCA_030544185.1 Propionibacteriaceae bacterium
CGGGATAGACGCTGTCGAAGACGAACGGCACGACCGCCACGATCAGGGCGAGCTTGAGCACTGCGGCGGTGAGGTTGATGCGTGCACGGGCCCGGCTGGCCCGCTCGGGCAACAGAAAGATCGTGACGGCGGTGAGCGCGGACACCAGGATCACCACGACGGGCGCGAGAGCGAAGGCGGTGGCCATCAGCGCACCCCCACCAGGGTGACGAGTTCGACGGCGCGGAGCCCGAGCACCGTCGAGATCAGCGCGAGGGTGATCGGTGCGAGGAGGTGGCGCCACCCGAGTGGAGGCCACGCGACGTGCTCGTCGGGCTCCTCCATCCCCGCGGCGATCGGACGCAGCAGATAGCCGGCGGAGAGCAGGGTGCCGCCGACGAGGACGATGACGATCCAGTGGGCCCCGGCGCCGCTCGCCGCCGACAACAGCTGCCACTTGCCGATGAACCCGGCGGAGATCGGCAGGCCGATCAGGCTCACCGCGCTCAGTCCCATGGCGAGCAGGAGCGCCGGATGACCGTGCGCGAGCCCGGGGAGGGTGGTGAGCTCATCGGAGCCGCGGAGCTGTTTGAGCGTGCCGGCGCAGAGGAAGAGGGCGGCCTTGGCGAGGGCGTGGGCAACTGCGAGGACGACCATGCCGCTCAGAGCGAGTTCACGCGCGTCGGGGTCGAGCGCGAGGGGGAAGAACAGGAACAGATAGCCGACCTGAGCGACCGTCGAATAGGCCACGACCCGTTTGAGGCCCCGTTGGACCAGCGCCTGCCCGCCGCCCCACAAGACGGCGCCCGCGCCGAGCACACCGAGCATGAGCCCGACCGTGGGGTCCGGGCCCGTGACGTCGAACCAGAGCCGCAGCAGCACGAACAGCGGCGCCTTCACCACCAGGCCCGAGAGCAGCGGGCTGACGCCGGTGGGCGCGCTGGCGTGGGCGGGCGGGAGCCAGCCGTGCAGCGGGAACAGGGCGCACTTCAGTGCCAAACCGACCGCCGCGATCCCCAGCGGCCAGACGGCGGGAATGCCTGAGTCGGCCCAGCGCTGGCCGGCGAGGTGCATGTCGAGGCTCCCGGTGCCGGCATAGACGAGGCCGAGGGCGACCAGGAAGAGCAGCGAGCCGAGAACCGCGACGAGGAGATAGCGCAGGGCCGGCTCCCAGGCCCCGCGCCCACCGAGGGCCACCAGTCCGACTGCCGCGAGCCCGACGACCTCGAGCCCGACATAGGCGTTGAACAGGTCGCCCGTGATGAAGACCGCGTGGAGTCCCGCGACGAGCAGGAGGGTGAGCGGCCAGAAGGCCGGCGGGTGGTCGTCGAGGGCGGCCGCGTGAGCCGCGACGAGACCGCTGACCACGAGTGTCAGCAGCACAAACACCATGCTCAGCCCGTCGACCCGGACCACGATCCCGAGCGGTGGGTCCCACCCGCCGAGAGCCTGTTCGACGGTGCCGTGGGTCGCGACGACGACGGCCAGGCAGACCGCCGGCACGGCGACGGCGACCAGCCCCGCCAGGGTGAGCACGGGCCGGATCCGGTCCGGGACGAGCCACGCGACGACCGCGAGCAGCAACGGTGCGAACACGAGCGGTGCGATCAGCAGCGGAGCCACCGCTACCGCACTCATCGCGCGCCGTCCCCGCCGTCAGGACCCGGCGCCGGCTCGGCGTCCTCCTGCTGCTCCGCGATCCCGGACACCAGCCGGGTCAGCACCAGTCCCACGCCCGTGACGGCGACGGTGATGACGATGCCGGTGAGAGCGAGCGCGTGGGGCACCGGGTCGGCGGTGTCGCCGCGGCCGGCGATGGCCACGAGCAGGACGAGAGCACCGGCGCTGGTGATGTTGAGCGCGAGCAGGCGGACGATCCAGTCGCGCGAGGCGGCGAGCCGGGCGAGGCCGAGCAGGATCAGCACCCCGCCCACCAGGACGAACCATGTCGACTGGGTCATCGGTCACCCACCTCGGCGGTCTCCGCGGCGGTCGCGGGTCGCACGCGGCCGACCACGGTGACGAGAACCGCGAGGCTGACTGCGATCGACAGAGTCAGCGCGGTCTCGAGCGCCACAATGGTCGCGCTTGCGGCTGCGGGTGGGAGGGCGAGCCAGGCACCGAGGGGTGCGCCGAGGGTGGCGACCGCCAGGAAGGAGAGCAGGCCGCCGGCGGCCCACGCCGCGACCACGCCCGGACGGGGTCGGAGGCGGCCGGTGACCCGGACCAGGAGCAGGGCGCCGGCGAGGACGGCGGCGCCCTGGAACGCGCCGCCGGGCAGGGCGGAGCCTGCGAACAGGAACCATCCTGCCGCGACGACCACGACCGGGAGGACGCGGGGGACGAAGGCCGCCACCAGCGGGTTGGGGGCCGATCGCGAACGTCCGGGCGACCGCGAGAGGCGCGCCGGCGCCAGGGCGACCGCGACGACGACGGCGGCGAAGAGAACGGCGATCTCGAGCAGGGTGTCGTAGGCGCGGAAGGCCAGCAGCACGGCGGTCACCGGATGGGCGACGCCACTGTCCGGCATCGCCCCCTCGACCACCGGTCCCAGGCCCGCCGCCGGAGCATCCTCGGCGACGCGCGCGAAGACCGGCAACAGCACCGCCGCGGTGAGGAGCACCAGCCCCGTCCCCGCCCACCACAGCCGGCGGGAGGCGCGGGCGGCCTCAGCCTGCTCCCTGGTGATCGCCTCGATGAACAGCGCCCCCGTCACCCCGGTGCCGAGGGCGGCCTCGGCGAGGGCGATGTCCGGGGCGCCCAGGACGGCCCACAGCGTCGCCAGGACGACGCCGAACACCAGGAAGGCGACCGCCGCGGCCAGTCGGGGGGCTGCCAGCACGACCACCGCGGCCCCGATCACGGTGAGGCCGATCACCGAGTCGAGGGCGGTCATGGCGAGCCCTCCCGATGACCTGCGAGCAGCGTCGCCGTCAGTGCCGCGGCGCCCAGCGCGAGGGCCCAGATCAACACCAGCTTCGCCCCCGCCAGCACGGGGACCTGGGGCAGCAGACCGAGGACGATCAGACCGAGCCCCAGGGTGTCGGCCTTGGTGAGCGCATGGAGCCGCGTCCGCAGGTCACCGAACCGCAGCAGGCCGATGGTCCCGACGGTGAAGAAGAAGCAGCCGAGCGGAACGAGGACGATCGTGATCAGATCACCCAGCATCGTGACCACGCTGTCCACCCGACGGTGCACGATTCCGGTCGACCACCTGCTCCGCCCGGATGCGCACCACCACGATCACCAGGGTCAGCGCGCAGATGGCCAGGGCCGCGTCCCGCAGGGCCGGCTCGGCGAATCGCACGGAGGCGAGCACCAAGAACGCGATGCCGGACGTGCCGGCCAGCACCACACCGGTGAGCCGGTCGCGGTCAGTCGGACCGAGAAAGACCCGGATCAGGCTGCCGAGCATGTTGAGTGACAGCACCACCAGCGCAAGCGTCAGGGCTCCACCGCTCACCGATTCGACCACTCGCCCAACCCTACTGAGACGACAAAGCTCTATGCTCCTTTGTCTGCCTTTAGCGCACGTCCCCGGTCCCCGTGGATGAGCGGGTGTGGGACCGGGGCGGAGGGGCACGGAGCGCGCGGCGTTGCCCCGATGTGATTCGATGGCCCGCATGGACGCTGGCTATCCGATCCACGACACCCGCCTGGACAATGGACTGCGGGTGATCGTCAGTCCTGACCAGCTGGCCCCCGTGGTCGCGGTGAACCTGTGGTATGACGTGGGTTCCCGCCACGAGGAGCCGGGCCGCACCGGCTTCGCCCACCTCTTCGAGCACCTGATGTTCCAAGGCTCCGCCCATGTGGAATCGGGACAGCACATCGCACTCATGCAGTCCGCCGGTGCGTCGGTGAACGCCACCACCTGGTTCGACCGGACCAACTATTTCGAGGCCCTGCCCACCGGTGGGCTCGAACTAGCGCTGTGGCTCGAGGCCGACCGGATGGCGCACCTGCTCGACGCACTCGGACAGGAGAACCTCGACAACCAACGGGAGGTCGTCAAGGAGGAGAAGCGCCAGCGCTATGACAACGTCCCCTACGGCGACGTGATGGAGCGACTGGTCGCGCTCACCTTTCCCGCCGACCATCCTTATGGCCACACCACCATCGGGTCGATGGCGGACCTGGACGCGGCCAGCCTGGACTATGTCCACCACTTCTTCCGGACCCACTACCTGCCCAACAATTGCGTGCTGACGCTGGCCGGGGACGTCACCCCCGAGCGCGGTCTCGCGCTGGCCGAGCGCTACTTCGGTCACATCCCCGCCGGGAAGCTGCCACCCCCGCCACCGGAGCCCGATCTGGGACCGATCGCTGGTGTGCCGCGGGAGGAGACCAGCGCGCCCGTGCCCGCCGACGCGGCGTACTTCTCCTGGCGACTCCCGCCCCTGGGCACTCGCGCCATCGACGCGGTCGACCTGGCGCTGTCGATCCTCGGTGGGACCCAGACGAGCCGGCTGCACCGCGCACTCGTGCGCGAGGCCGAACTCGCCGTCAACGCGGGCTCCTCCGCCCTGCAGCTGATCGGCGGCCACTCGTTCGGGTTCGCCTCCGCCCGCGCCCGCGACGGCGTCGCACTGGCAGCGGTGGAGGACGCGATGGTCGCGGAGCTGGCCCGGTTCGCCGAGGACGGTCCGACGGAAGAAGAGGTACGCCGGGCGCACGCCCAGTTCGAGCGCGGGTGGTTGCAGGCGATGGCGCGGCTGGAGACCCGGGCGGACCAGATCTCCGCCGCGGCGACCCTGCTCGATGATCCGAACCGGATCAATACCCGCGTCGACGAGGTTGGCGACATCGGCGCCGAGGAGATCCGGGACGCGGCCGCCGCCTATCTCGCTCCCGATCAGCGCGCCACGCTGCTCTATCGTCAACAGGCCGCGGAAGTCGAGGAGACCCGATGAGTCCAGTGAGCACCCGTCCCGCCCTGCAGCCGCCGGCGCCGTGGTCCTATCCGAAGGCCGAGGAGCACACTCTGTCCAACGGGGTGCGCGTGCTCGTGCATCGCGTGCCCGGGCAGCTGGTCGCCTCCGCCACCATGGTCCTCGACCTGCCGCTGCATCTGGAGGACCCCGCCGTCGAGGGCGTCGCCACGATCTGTGCGCGGGTCCTCGATGAGGGGACCCACAGCCATCCCGGCGATCGGTTCGCGGAGGTGCTGGAAACCGAGGGGGCGTCGTTCGGGGCCAATCAGGGCTTCTCGGGGCTGCAGGCGATGCTCGACGTGCCGATGACCCGGTTCGCCCCGGCGCTGGAATTGCTCGCGGACGCGGTCCGCGGCCCGGAGCTGCGGGATGCGGACTGTGGCCGCCATGTCGCACTGCGCCTGGCCGAGCTGGAGCAGCAGCGCGCCAACTCCGCGCAGTGGGCGTCCTGGGCGTTCCGGGG
>JAUNRO010000230.1 GCA_030544185.1 Propionibacteriaceae bacterium
GCGCCAGCGTGTCGAGCTTCTGCTCCAGACCCAGCATATTGAGGGTCGAGATGCCGAGGATCTGGGTCTCGCCGCGCTGGAACAGCGCCGAGCCGTGCACGCGGGGAATGATGCCGACCTCGGCGGACAGGGTCCGGATGTCGCGCAGCCCGCGGCCGTCGATGCGGACCTTGTCGGTGAGAGTGCGCCGGCGGACGATGCTCTTCGTCAGCGCCTTCAGTGCGGCCCCGAACTCCTTCTCGCGCTCCGGGAACTCCGGCGCCAGCTTCTCGGTGACCTCCTGGCGGATGGCATGGGTGGCCTCGTTGCGCTCCTCCTTGCCGGGGATCCGCATGGCCTCGGCGACGCGGTCACGAGCCTCGGCCTCGACCGCGGCATAGAGATCGTCGCCATAGTCGACGAAGACCGGGAACTCGGCGGTGTCCTTCGGGAACTGGGCGGCGAGCTCGGCCTGGGCATCGCACAGGGCCTTGATGAACGGCTTCGCGGCGTCCAGGCCACGGCCGACCTCGTCCTCGGTCGGGGCGGGCTTGCCGGCCTTGACCAGGTTCCAGGTCTCCTCGGTGGACTCGGCCTCGACCATCATGATCGCGACATCACCGTTGGCGACGACGCGGCCGGCGACGACCATGTCGAAGGTGGCGTCCTCGAGCTGCTGGACCGTCGGGAACGCGACCCACTGATCGTCGATCAGGGCGATCCGCACGCCGCCGACGGGGCCGGAGAACGGCAGCCCGGCAAGCTGGGTGGACATCGAGGCGGCATTGATGGCGACGACGTCATAGAGCACGGCCGGGTTGAGGGCCATCACGGTGACGACGACCTGGACCTCGTTGCGCAGGCCCTTGATGAACGAGGGGCGCAGCGGCCGGTCGATGAGGCGGCACGCCAGGATCGCGCCCTCGCTGGGCCGGCCCTCACGGCGGAAGAACGAGCCCGGGATGCGACCCGCGGCATACATCCGCTCCTCGACGTCCACCGTCAGCGGGAAGAAATCGATCGCATCCCGCGGGGACTTGGCCGCGGTGGTGGCCGACAGCAGCATGGTGTCGCCGTCGAGATAGACAGCGGCCGAACCGGCCGCCTGCCGGGCCAGCAGGCCCGATTCGAAGCGCACGACGTGCTTGCCGAACTTGCCGTTGTCGATGATCGCTTCGGTGAACTTCAGATCAGGTCCCTCCACGGGAACCCCTTTCGTGTGTGCGAACGCACCACGGTTGATCCGTCTGGGATGGAGGCCGGTCTTCGATCGAGGCCCGCGGGAGCGCACATGTGCGTGCCCGAAGGCCACTACCGAGGACCGAGGACTCCCGAATCAGCCGGTCGAGTGCGATCTCGTTTGTGTGACGATTTGCCGGGACCGGTGTCGGTCGTGCAGACAAATCTTTGTCTTTGCCGCAGACCAACCTACCCGACTGGCGTGACGCGGCAAGGCCGCCGTCCCGAGACAGCCCGGACCGCGGACCGCCGGACAGGTTGGTCCACCCGTATCGGTCACCTGTCCAAGTCGGACGAAACAGTCATAATAGATCTCTGAGACACCGCACAAGGGTGGCCGTCAGCAATAGGCAGGAGCAACATGTCTGACATCCCACGCCGTTCTGCAGGAGCTGGGGACGATGCGACGTCGCGCCGCAAGCCTGTCATCGCGGCGATTGCCACCGTGGCCGTCCTGGCCATCGGCGCCGGTGCCTGGGCGCTGGCGAGCCGCACCTCCGATGCCAGCGACACCGCCGGCACCCAGGGGACCGGCTCGGGTTGTCCGACCGCGGAGACGATCGCGGTCGATCCGAGCGTCGCCGCCGTCCTGACCTCGGCCGCGACCCGCTATGCCGAGAGCCTGCCCAATGCGGACTGCGACCCGATCACTGTGGAGAGCACGGCAAGCCAGGACGTCGCCACCAACGGCCTCTCCGGTGCGGCGGCCTGGGTCCCAGAGGACAAGGTCTGGCAGAACCGCGCGACCGGCAACGCAGCCGCGCTCGGCACCGCCCCCGCCCACACGCTGGGCTGGTCCCCCACGGTCGTCGTCACCCAGGCCGAGTTGGCCGAGGCCCTCGACGGCGAGGACCTGACCACGTTCGCCGACTATGGCGAGCGCAACTGGGGCCGGCTCAAGCTCGTCATGCCCGCCCCCGCCGAGTCCGTGACCGGCGCCGTGGCGTTCAGCAGCCTCGCCCGCCAGGTCGCCGATGGCCAGAACTTCCCGACCAGCGCCGCGTCCGCGACCGCCGAACAGCAGCTCATGCCCAGCGTGGAGTGGCGCACCGTCGCCCAGCCGGCACCGGCCGAGGTCGTGAACCAGCTCGACGCCGATCCCGCCGATGCCGCGAGCGCGCTCGGCGTCGGTCCGCGCGTCGGCCTGACCACCGAGGCGGTCGCGCTGACCACAGAGAGCGATGACCTGCGAGTCTGGCATCTCGACGGTGGTCGAAGCGGCGTGACCGTCGCGCTGATCGCCACCGACGGCAACCCCACCATCGATGGCTTCCGCACCTGGCTCACCGGTCCGGACGGTCAGGGCGCGCTGTTGGAGGCCGGCCTCCGCGTCGGCGACCGGGCCCCGTCCGCAGAGCGGCTCGCCCACTTCGGGCTGCCGCCCGAGGGCATCTCCGAGCCCGCGGAGATGAACCCCCTCACCTGGGGCATCACGACCCAGGTCTATGCCGCATTCAGCCACCGCTCCAACACCCTCACCGCACTGGACACCTCGGGATCCATGGGCGAACGTCTCGGCAGCGGCAACCAGCGCAAGGTCGACCTCATCACCCAGGCCGCCGCGGACACCTGGTCGCTGTGGCCACCGGGGTCGGTCACCGGCCTCATGACCTTCAACGCCGAGGACGACGGCACACCGGTGTTCCGGGAGGTCATCCCCCTGCAACTGAACAACACCCCGGAATATCTGGCGGAGATGCCCCGGCACACCGCGCAGTTCACCCAGATCCAGACCCAGGGCGGCACGCCGCTCTATGAGGGGATCTGGCGGGCCTATACGAACGTCAACGAGAACTATCGTCCGGAGTTCACCAACACCGTCGTGGTCCTCACCGATGGCCGCAACGAGGACTCCACGAGCACGATGACCGTGGACCAGTTGATCAGCCAGATCAAGGACGCCCAGACCCAGCACCCCAATAGGCGGATCAACCTCGGTCTCGTCGCCCTCGGCGCCGAGGCCGATTATGGCAACCTCAAGCGCATCGCCGATGAAACCGGCAACCGCGCCTGGCTGGTCCAGGATCCTGCCGACGTGCCGGATGTGCTGCCGGCCATCTCGATCGCCTTCGCGAACTGACCTCAGGTGCGGAATCGGGCGTACGCCCGGGGTCGGTGGCAACACAAAGGGCCCCGGGAAGTCCGGAGCCCTGAGGTGTCAGACGCTCGAGCGAGCGGTCCGCTGGATCAGCGGCGCAGACCGAGGCGCTTGATCAGCGCGCGGTAGTGCTCGATGTCCTGCTTGGCGACATAGTTGAGCAGGCGGCGACGCTGACCGACCATGAGCATCAGCCCACGGCGGGAGTGGTGGTCGCCCTTGTGTTCCTTGAGGTGCTCAGTGAGATGCGAGATGCGCTTGGTGAGCAGCGCGATCTGCACATCCGGAGAGCCGGTGTCGCCAGGCTTCGTTGCATATTCGTCGATGATCTTCTGCTTCTCTGCGGCGTCCATGAACGCTCTCCTTCCGGTTTCCCGTTGCGCGGCGCTCCCCCATCTGGATGGTGCGAGGAGCTCTTGTTCATCCGCGGCCGTCGTGACGGCAACCTGACGACCATACCAGCGGCGGCAGCACCGCCCAAAACCGCTTGCCACGCGTGGGACGATGGTCAGCGACGCACTGGGAAAGGACGCCAATGGCTGAACTGAAGGACCGACTCCGCGCCGACATGATCGCAAGCATGAAGGCGAAGAACGCCGACACCACCAAGGTGCTGCGCGCCGTGCTCGCCGCGATCTCCACCGAGGAGGTCTCCGGCACCGAGGCGCACGAGCTCACCGACGCCCAGGAGCAGGCCGTGGTCGCCAAGCAGGTCCGCCAGCGCCGGGATTCCGCTGAGGCGTACGCCGCGGGTGGGCGCCAGGACCTGGCCGACGTCGAGCTCGCCGAGGCGGACGTCCTGCAGGTCTATCTCCCCGCCCAGCTCACCGACGAGGAGATCGCCGCGCTGGTCGAGACCGAGGTCGCGGCCGCGGGTGAGGTCACGATGAAGCAGATGGGCCAGATCATCAAGGCCGTCAACGCCAAGGTCACCGGCCGCGCCGAGGGTGGCCGCGTCGCCGCCGCCGTGAAGGCGCGCCTGCAGCGGGGCTAGCGGGTCAGAGGAACGATCGCCATGGGCGGAGCAACTGCTCCGCGACGCGCGCCATGGGGTGGCGCTCACGCCACTGCGGGGACGTGAGGATCTCGCAGTCCTCGGCGTCGGCGAGGAATACGCGCTCCATTTCCTGGGCGAAACCCGCGTCGATGACCTCCACATTGGTCTCGTGATTGAACGACAGCGACAACCGGTCGATATTGGCCGTGCCGACGGTCGCCCATTCGCCGTCGATGGTCGCGGTCTTGGCGTGGATCATCGCCGCGGAATAGAGCAGGATCGTGATCCCGGCCTCGAGCATCTGGCCATAGAACCCGCGGGACACCCAGTCCGCAACAATGTGGTTGGAGTTCTTCGGGAGCATGACCCGCACGTCAACGCCGCGGCGGGACGCCTCGATCAGTGCCGCCAGGATCTGCTGGTCGGGAATGAAATAGGGCGTGGTGATCCAGATGTGGTCCTTGGCCCGCTCGATCCCGTTCAGATAGAGCTGCCGGATCGGATAGACCAGATGCAGCGGCAGGTTGGCCGCGACCCGGACCTCGGGATCCCAGTTCAGCGGCGGGATCCACGCGATCCGATCGTCAGCGGGCTGGACCTCGTTCCACTTGTTGGCGATGGCGTTGCGCAGCCCCCACACCGCGGGACCCACCTCGCGCAGGTGGGTGTCGCGCCACTGCCGGGCATAGGTCGAGCCGATGTTGTAGCCCCCGACGAATCCCACCTGGTCATCGACGACCAGGATCTTGGAGTGGTTGAAGCCCCAATAGCGAAATGGCCCTCGCCAATAGGGCCGCACCACCGCCGGAATGCGCTGCACATGCACCCGTTCGGAGAACTGATAGAACGAGTTCGGCACCACGAGATTGGCGAACCCGTCATAGAGCACATAGACCTCGACACCCCGATCGGCAGCTGCATTCACTGCATCGAGGAATCGTTGGCCGACCTCGTCGCCCTTCCAGATGAAGGTCTCCATGTGGATGGATTTCTCGGCAGACTCGATGGCCTCGAGCATCGCGTCATA
>JAUNRO010000231.1 GCA_030544185.1 Propionibacteriaceae bacterium
CGCCCGCGGATGTGGGTCAGGGGCAGGACCTCGAGCAATCCACGGTCGAGGACTTCCTCGATGACGTTCTTGTTGGTCACTGCTCCGAGCGTGTCGAAGACCGCCTGTGCCCAGGGCGCCATCTTCTCGTGTTCGCTGCCGGGGAGATATCCGAGTTCCTGCCCGCCGACGGCGAACAGCGGGCGGAACACGACGACCTTCGAGTGCTGTCGCCGCTCGAGCACTGCCTCAAGCCCCGCGCACAGCGCCAGTGCCGATTTGCCCGTGCCGGCGCGCCCGCCCAACGACACGATGCCGACCTCGGGATCGAGCAGCAGGTCCAGCGCGACGCGTTGTTCTGCGGAGCGCCCGTGCAGGCCGAACGCCTCCCTGTCGGAGCGGATGAGGCGGACGCGCTTGTCGGGCGTCACACGGCCGAGCGCGGACGACCCACCGCCGAGCAGGACGACGCCGGTGTTGCAGGGCAGGTCGCGCGCCTCGTCGACATCGACCGTGCCCTCGTCATAGAGCGTGTCGATCGCTTGGGGGTGCACGTCGAGTTCGGCCATCCCCGTATGCCCCGAAGCCACCACCGCGTCTGCCCGGTATTCCTCGGCCGCCAGGCCCACTGCGGAGGCCTTGACCCGCATCGGCAGGTCCTTGGAGACCAGCACGACATCGGCGCCCTCGGCGGAATAGTTCAGCGCCACGGAGAGAATGCGGGAGTCGTTGTCCCCGAGCCGGAATCCGCTCGGCAACCGCTCCGGGTCGGTGTGGTTGAGCTCGACAAGCAGGGTGCCGCCCTCGTCATTGATTGGCAGCGGGTCATCAAGCCTGCCGTATTCGGTGCGGAGGTCATCGAGGTGCCGCAGAGCGGTGCGGGCGAAATAGCCGAGCTCGGGGTGATGGCGTTTGGCTTCGAGCTCGGTGATCACCACGATCGGCAGCACCACTGCGTGCTCAGCGAACCGCTTCATCGCATGCGGGTCGCTGAGGAGCACAGAGGTGTCGATCACAGAGGTGCGGCGAGGGCCTTCGGTCAGCGTCACGTCAGATCCTTCTGCGTGGGACCGTTCGCCACCAGCTCCCGGTCCCACCTGGTGCTCAGGTTTGGGACCGTGCTCCGTCGGGGACTGGTGCGCTCCCCCATCGCCTCCGCAAAGAGGTTGGATGCATGGACATTGCCTCCGGTCGCGGGCGGCTTCCCCTCCGCCCGTTACAGCAGACGCTAAGGCCCCCGGCGCGCGTTCGCGTGCGCGCCCCGCCGAGTTGTCACGCGGTTGTCATGAAGGCGACAGAGAGTTCATCGAAATTTCGGGTACGCAAAGTTTCGCGCGGCGCCAGTCAGGCTCCCGGGCCCCGAGAACCGCACCGGATCACTGACCGAAACGGCGCTCGCGCTCGGCGTACGAACGAAGGGCCCGGACGAAATCCACCCGCCGGAAATCCGGCCACAGGGCCTCGCAGAAATAGAACTCGCTGTGCGCGGATTGCCAGATCAGAAAGCCCGAGAGCCGTTGCTCACCGGAGGTCCGGATCACCAGATCCGGATCGGGCTGGCCTGCCGTATAGAGGTGGGCCGCGATGTCCTCCATCTCCACGGTCTCCGCGAGGTCGGCGAGCGTCGTCCCCTTCGCCGCCTCCGCGGCCAGCAGGGAGCGAACGGCGTCGCGGAGTTCGTGCCGTCCGCCGTAGGAAACGGCTACGTTCACGTGCATCCCGGCGATGTCCCGGGTGAACTCGTCGGCCCGGCGCAGCCGGCCTGCGGTCGCCCCAGGCAGAAGATCGAGCGCACCCACGGGCTGGACCCGCCACCGTCCGGTCGCTGCCAGGTCGTCGACCATCTGCTCGATGACCTCGAGCAGCGGCAGGAGCTCAGCCTGGTCGCTGCGCTTGAAATTGTCGGTGGACAGGACCCACAGGGTGACGACCTCCACCCCGACCTCGTCACACCACTGCACGAACTCCTGCAGCTTGGCAGCACCGGCGCGATAGCCGACGACCAAGGGCTCATCAGGGGCATGTTGTCGCGCCCACCGCCGGTTCCCGTCGGCCATGACCGCGACATGCTTGGGCAGCTTGTCCCGAGGAATCTCTGCCATCAGGCGCTGCTCATAGGTCGAATAGATCAACCCGGTGGGGTGGAGCCGGTCCGCCCAATCGCGGAACCGATCGCGTTGCGCCATGGCCGCACACTATCGGCTCACTCGGAAGGCACGCCCGGTCCCAGCAGGACTTCAGAAATGACGGACGCAGCATGACCCGCAGCCCGCTCAGGGCGGACAGCCCCAGCACCGGGACGACCCGATTGGCAATCTAATCCTCAACGAAACACCCTCATCGCCCTGCGGGCACGGGACGGGCGCCGACGGACTTGTGCCGCGGGCATGGCGGAAAGACCGTAACCTACGGATAAGTAACCTACGGAGGCGTAGGGAAAGGATCGGGATGACGATCGGCCACCAGCCCTCACCCAATGAGGCTCCCGCCGACCCCGGGCGTACGCCCGGATCCACCGACGAGGGACTCACCGCCGAGGTCGGTCAGCGCCTCGCCGACACCCTCCGGCCGCTCAAGCCCAAGCTCCGCGGCTGGCTGCACGTCGGCTGGACGCCCCTCGCGCTCATCAGCGGGCTCATCCTCGTGATCGGCGCCCCCACCGATCAGGGCCGCATCGGCGGCGCGGTCTTCATGATCGGCGCCCTGCTGCTGTTCGGGACCAGCGCCGTCTATCACCGATTCACCTGGGGTCCGACCGCCGACACTGTCCTTCGCCGCATCGACCACTCGAACATCTTCGTGTTCATCGCCGCGACCTATACACCGCTCGCGCTCATGCTCCTCAGCGGCGCCTCCCGCGCCGCACTGCTCACCATCGTCTGGGTCGCCGCCACCTGCGGCCTGCTGTTCCGCGTGCTGTGGCTGTCCGCGGCCCGCTGGCTTTACACCGCCCTCTATCTCCTCATGGGCTGGGCCGCCCTCGGCTGGCTCAACCAGTTCTGGGCCGCCGGCGGCCCACTCATCTTCAGCCTTATCGTCGCCGGCGGACTGTGCTACACCCTCGGCGCCATCGTGTATGCCCGCAAGCGCCCCGACCCCAGCCCCCGCTGGTTCGGCTTCCACGAGATCTTCCACCTCACCACACTCGTCGGATCCGGCTGCCACTACGCGGCGATTGCTTTGGCGACGTTTTGAATTTGCGCCGCAATCCGCGGCGCGAACGGTCGCTCTGCGTTCCTCGCGTCGTCGGCTCCGCTGCGCTCCACCTCCTTGGGCTCGTCCACGCAGCCCATCAGGGACGCTCCCCGGCCCGTGCCCAACTGCGCCGCAATCCGCGGCGCGAACGGTCGCTCTGCGTTCCTCGCGTCGTCGGCTCCGCTGCGCTCCACCTCCTTGGGCTCGTCCACGCAGCCCATCAGGGATGCTCCCGACGCTCCTGGCACGAATAGCAACCATCCCCGCGGATCCACGCAATAGGATGAAGGCGCCATGGACGTCGAACTGACTGAGGTCAAGGATTTCCTTGCCTCCCACGCCCCGTTCTCGGACCTGCCCAAAGAAGTGCTGCGCACGTTGCCGGGTGAGCTGACCGCGCGCTACTACCGGCGCGGCTCGGTGCTCTGCGCGCTCGGTGAACACACCAAACACCTGTTCATCCTCCGCTCCGGCGCTGTGGACCTGCACGACAACCAGGGCACGCTCTATGAACGCTGCGAAGAGGGCCAGAGCATGGGCATCACGTCGCTCATCGACCGGGCTCCGTCGACCTACAGCTTCACCGCCCGCGAGGACAGCCTCGTCCTGCTGATGCCGGACCACCTCTTCCACCGCCTGTGCGCCGACGAGCCCGTCTTCCGCCAGCACTATCTCCGCCGCAAGAACCGCGTCCGCGAAGGCGTCCAGGCGATGCACGCCAGCCGCAGCGGTGCGATCCTCAAGACCCATCTGCGCGAGATCCTTCCTGAGCCCATGGTCGCGGTCACCCCCGACACCTCCGTGGTCGAGGCCGTCCGGCTGATGGCCGACCACACCGTCTCGGGCATCCTCGTGGTCGAGGACAACCGGCTCGTGGGCGTCTTCACCGACCACGACCTGCGCGTCCACGTCGTCTCCGCCGGCCACTCCCTGTCGCTGCCGATCCGGATCTTCATGACCGACCGGCCGATCAGCGTGAGCGATGAAGCCCTGGCGTTCGAGGCCCTGCTCGAAATGGTGAGCCGCAACATCGACCACATTCCGGTCCTGCGCAACGGCGTCCCCGTCGGCATGGTGACCTCCCGCGACCTGATGCGGCTGGAACACACCAACCCGATCTATCTGGCCGGCGACATCGCGAAGCAACGTGGCGTCGAGGGTCTCGTCAAGGTCAGCCGCCGCCGCAACAAGGTCGTCGAACAACTGGTGGCCCAGGACGCGAGCGCCGACGACATCGGCCGCGTCGTCACCGCCATCGGCGACCAGGTCACCCGCCGCCTGCTGCAGCTCGGCCAGGCTGAGCTCGGCGAGCCGCCGGTGCCCTACTGCTGGATCGCACTCGGTTCCCAGGGCCGCCTCGAGCAGGGCCCTGCCAGCGACCAGGACCACGGGCTGATCCTCGACGATTCCGTGCGGCCGGAGCACGCCGACTACTTCGTGCGCCTGGCCGACTTCGTGGCCCAGGGTCTCGCCGCGGCGGGCTATCCCCTGTGCCTGGGCGACGTGATGGCGACCAATCCCCGCTGGCGCCGGCCGCTGGCGATGTGGCGGCAGCAGTTCCGGCATTGGATCGTCGAACCCGATGCCGAGGCACTGCTCGGCGCGCAGATCTTCTTTGACCTCCGGCCAGTGCACGGTGCCCTCCATATGGGCCAGTCCCTGATCGAACAGATCGCCCGCGAGGCGCGCCACCACCCCCGCTTCCTCACCCACCTTGCCTCCCAGGCCGTCAGCTGGCAGCCGCCGTTGGGGTTCTTCCGGAAGTTCGTGGTGGAGAAGGAGGGCGAGCACGCGTCCACGTTCGACATCAAGGCCTACGGCATCGGCCCGATCGTCCAGATCGCCCGCGTGCTGGCGCTGTCCCGGGGCCTGCCCCAGGTGAACACCAAGGAGCGCTTGATCGCCGCCCGCGATGCCGGTGCCATCAACGAGGAGACCACCGAGGATCTGCTCGATTCGCTGGAGTTCATCGGCTATGTCCGGCTCAAACACCAGACGACGCAGTCCGCGCGCGGCGCCACGCCCGACAACCACATTCCTCCGGCCGATCTGAGCTCGTTCGACCGCCGCCACCTGCGCGATGCGTTCCAGGTCGTGCGCAAGCAGCAGCAGCAGCTCGCCTTCCTGCACAAGACCCACCTCCTATGATCGGCCTCCTA
>JAUNRO010000232.1 GCA_030544185.1 Propionibacteriaceae bacterium
CCAGCGAGGAGATCGGCAACCCGATCGACCGCCGGGCCCGGGGATGGCTGGAGGATGCGGGTTATCGCAGCTCCGACCATCGCGCGCACCGGATCACCGCCGCGGAGATCGATGCGGCGGACCTGGTCGTGGCGATGGAGGAACTCCACGCCGATCGCATGCGCCGCATGCGCCCGGCGCGCACCGACCACATCCGGCTGCTCACCAGCTTCGATCCAAACGCCACGCCGGGCTCGGGGGTGCCTGATCCGTGGTACGGGGATTATTCGGGCTTCGGCGACACCTTGGCCAGCCTGGAAGCAGCGATGCCGGCACTGATGGAGGAGATCGCACGGCTGCGGTCCGAGACCGTGTCTGTTTCGCATTCGGAATAAACCCAGATCTGATGAAAGAATGAGGCCCATGCACATCCTCGTGGTTGACGACGACCAGGCGGTTCGGGATTCGCTCGCCCGGTCATTGCAGTACAGCGGCTATGAGGTGTCGACCGCGACAGACGGTGTCGAGGCGCTCGCCAAGCTGGCGGCATCGCGGCCCGACGCCGTGATCATGGACGTGATGATGCCGCGGCTGGACGGTCTCGAGACCACCCGCATGTTGCGGGCGAATGGCAACGACGTGCCGATCCTGGTGCTCACCGCCCGCGATTCGGTGGACGACCGGGTGGACGGCCTGGACGCGGGGGGCGATGACTACATGGCGAAGCCCTTCGCCCTCGATGAGTTGCTGGCGCGGATCCGCGCCCTCGTCCGGCGCGCCGGCGCCAGCGGCGACTCGGAGGAGAACCAGAACGAGGCCCTGGTCTTCGCAGAGTTGAGCCTGAACCCTCAGACCCGTGAGGTGATCCGGGGCAGCCGGCACATCAGCCTCACCCGCACCGAGTTCGCCCTGCTGCAGACGTTCATGCAGAACCCGCGGCGTGTGCTCGAGCGGGGCTGGCTGCTCAACGAGGTCTGGGGCTTCGACTTCCCCACCACCGCGAATTCGCTTGAGGTCTATATCGGCTATCTGCGCCGCAAGACCGAGGCGGAAGGTGAGTCGCGCCTGATCCACACCGTCCGCGGTGTGGGTTATGTCCTGCGCGAGACCGCCCCGTGATCCAGCGACTCCGCTGGTTCCTGCGCAAGCCGTTCCTGCAACGGCGGATCGGGTTCCTCACCGGAGTCGCTGTGGCGGTCGCGGTCGCGGTCACGGGCCTCGCGGGGTTCCTGACGGCCCAGCGATCCCTTTATGACCAGATCGATCGGGACCTGCTCCAGGTGGCCACGCAAACCGCGGACACGATCGGTCAGAACATCGAGTCGGTCAACTACATCACCGAGCAGTCGCTGCGACCGGCGAACCTCACGATCGTTCTGCTCCGCTCCGACGGCTACACGGTGCGCGTGCCCGGGCAGCGCACCACCCTGGAAGTCGGCGACACCGAGCTGGCACTGGCTCGCCTGCAGGAGCGCTCGTCCAAACGCACGGGCCGGTCCAGCGAGGGCGAGCGCTATCGCATCGTGGCGGTGCCCGCCCCGCAGCTGGATGGGAAGTATGCCCTGGTGATCGGCCGGCCGCTCGCGCCCACCGAGGAGACCCTGCGGAATCTCCGGCTGGCGCTGCTGCTGGTCGGCTCGATCGGCGCGGCATTGGGCGCTGTCATCGGCACCCTGATTGCCCGCTCGGCGATGCGGCCCGTCCGCGAGCTCACCCGACGCGTGACGCTGGTCACCCAGACCGACTCGCTCGACGCGATCGAGGTCGAGGGTGATGACGAGGTCTCCCAGCTCACGCGCTCGTTCAACACCATGCTCTATTCCCTCGCGTCCTCCCGCGCGCGACAGAACCGGCTCATCGCCGATGCCAGCCATGAGCTGCGCACCCCCCTCACGTCGCTGCGCACGAACATCGAGCTGTTGGTCGCCGACGAGAAGTCCGGCATGCTGCCCGCCGGTGCCCGCCGCGAGATCCTGAGCGATATCGCTGCCCAGCTCGCCGAATTCACGTCGCTGATCAGCGACCTCGTCCAGCTCACCCGTGACGCCGAGGGCGCCCCCCGGGGCCCGCTCGACCTCAAGGATGTCGTCACCAACGCGATCGAGCGAGCCCGCCGTCGCGGGCCCGGCATCGACTTCGACGTGCGGCTCACTTCCCGCTATCTCGTGGGCGAGTCCGATCAGCTCGAGCGCGCGATCACCAACCTGCTCGACAACGCCGTCAAATTCTCCCCACCGGACGGCACCATCCGCGTGGTCCTGGACGGCGAGCACCTGCGCATCTCCGACCAGGGCCCCGGCATCGCCGAGGACGACCTGCCGCATATCTTCGACCGGTTCTATCGCTCGGAGAAGGCCCGCAACACCCCGGGCACCGGGCTCGGCCTGTCGATCGTCGCCCAGACGGTGATGCGCCACCACGGCTGGGTGCGAGCATCGCGCTCCACCGAGGGCGGCGCGGAGTTCACGGTCTGGCTGCCCGGCCACGACACGATCGAGGATCTCCACGCCGATCCCCGGATGGCGACCGGCTGAACAGGCAGCACCCCTTGCGGCGGCCGCCACCGTGGCCCATCATGGCGCGAGGCCCTGACTCCCACGGGAAGAGGATCGCGCATGGTGGACTCGGAGGTCGGCCGGCTGCGGACCGTGCTCGTGCATCGTCCCGGTCGAGAGCTGCAACGGTTGACCCCGCGCAACAGCGACCGGCTGTTGTTCGACGGGGTGCCCTGGGTCGCCCGCGCCCAGGAGGAGCACGATGCCTTCGTGGCCACGCTGCGCGCCCGAGGCGTGGAGGTGCTTCACCTCACCGACCTGCTCGCCGAGACCCTGACCGATCCGACGGCGCGGAACCAGATCATCGAATCGACGCTCGGCTCGCTGCACCTGGGCGAGACCCTGCGCCGCTATCTGTCCACCGCCCTCGGCGAGGCGACGCCCGCAGAGCTCACCGACCACCTGGTGGCCGGGATCCGCAACGACGAGGTCCGCGGCGGGCAGGGCCTGGTCACCGCGTTGCTGGCGCCGCACGACTTCCTGGTCGATCCGCTGCCCAACCTGCTGTTCACCCGCGACTCGTCGGTGTGGATCGGCGACCGGGTCGCGGTGACCTCGCTGGCGATGCCGGCCCGGGCCCGCGAGCCTCAGCTCACCGAGCTGATCTGGACCCATCACCCCCGGTTCCGCGGCACGCCGCGCCTGCACGGCTCGCAGATGGAGCACGTCGAGGGCGGCGACGTCCTGCTGCTCGCCCCCGGCGTCATCGCGGTCGGGGTGGGCGAGCGCAGCACTCCCGCGGGCGCCGAGCGGATCGCCCGCCGGGTGTTCGCGGAGGGACTCGCGCGGACCGTGCTCGTGGTTCCTGTCGATCAGAGCCGGGCGACGATGCACCTCGACACCGTGCTGACGATGGTCGACACCGACACCGTCGTCATGTATCCGAATATCGCCGACCACCTCCAGGCCTGGACCGTCACGCCGTCCGCAGAGCGCGACGCCGATGGCCATCCCGAGCTGGTCGTCCAGGGACCGAAGCCGTTCGCGGTCGCCGCCGGCCGCGCCCTGGGGCTGGACCGGCTCAAGGTCATCGCGACGGGCACCGATCCGGTGATCGCCGAACGGGAGCAATGGGACGACGGCAACAACACGCTCGCCCTGGCCCCGCGCGTCGCGGTGGCGTACGAACGCAATTCCGTCACCAATGCCCGCCTCGCCAAGGCCGGCATCGAGGTCATCCCGATCGCGGGCTCCGAGCTGGGCACCGGCCGCGGCGGTCCGCGGTGCATGTCGTGTCCGATCGCGCGCGATCCCCTGTCGCCGCCGCGCTGACTACCGGGGCAGGTGGGTCGGCAGCGTACGCCGCGGCCCGCGCCGCTCGGGCCTGATCCCGGTCAGTTCGACGAGTTGCTGCACGCGATAGCGATGGCCCCGATAGGGCTCCAGCAGTTCCCGCGCGGCGTCATTGTCCAGCGCCTCCCCCACCAGGGCGAGGGTGATCATCCCGGGCACGTGATAGTCGCCGTCGCTCCACGCGTCCGGGTCCCCGTGGGCGCGCTGGCGGACCTCGGCGGACGTCCAGGGCCCGATTCCGGGCACCGACCGCAGGCGGCGATCGGCTTCCTCGCCGGGTACGCCCAGGGTGCGCTCCAGGGCGCTCGCGCGGCGGGCGGCGCCCACCACGGTGCGGGAGCGGGCCTGCTCGACCCCCGCCGTGATCCACTCCCAGGACGGGATCCTCGCCCAGGTCTCGGGAGCGGGCGGGCAGAGCAGGCCGGACGCGGGGTGACCCGGCTCCTGGGCCGGGCCGGGCGCCGGCGTGCCATAGCGGCGGACCAGGCGACGGAATGCCCCGAAGGCCTCGGTGCCGGTCACCCGTTGTTCGATGATGGCGGGCGCGACGGCCTCCCAGACGGCGCCCGTCCGCCCCACGCGCAGACCGGGAAGGCGGCGGAGGGCCTCGGCGAGCACCGGATGGGTGGGCCGGAAGGGCTCGTGGTCGTCGGCGCCGAGCAGCGCCGGCACCTGCTCGAGGGCCCAATCGGCGCCGGCGCCCCAGGCGGTGGCGAGGTTCTCGGGGCCCTCGTCCAGTTGGAGCAGCGCCGGGCCCGCCGGGGTGAGCACGGCGCGGAACCACGTGCGCCCGAGATGGCGATGGGTCGGATCGCCCGGGCCGCGCCGGAGCCGGGCGAGGAAGGGCCGAAGCGGCCGGGCGCCGAGGCGGCGGACGCCGGTCACGGCCACGGATTCCGCGCGCAGCCCTGGAGTCCCTTGGTCTGTTGCATCATCACCGGCGCGGGTTTGCCCGGGCCGGGGCAGTCGACGTGGCCGAGGCCGAGATAGTGGCCGACCTCGTGGTTGACCAGATAGGTGCGATAACCGTCGAGGTCGTCGCCATAGTCGGGAACGCCGAACTCCCAGCGCACGCCGTTGAGGTTGACGGCATTGCCGATCGAGCAGCTCACCTGCCCGAGCGTGCGCAACGGCTGGCAGCGCTTGTCGGTGGTTGCCGGGGTGAGGACGCGGATGACCAGGTCGTGCCCACCCTCGCCGACGAACTTGAACCGCACGCGCTGCTTGGCCGGCCAGGACCGCTCGTCCTGCAGGATGTCAGCGATCACCGCGGCGGTCTCGTCGGGATCCCCCGGCATCTCGCTCTCCACCTCAACGCGCACCCGGACCGTGCGCCCGGTCTGCTCGACCGGGGCCTCGCGGTCCAGGTACTCGCCGGCGAAGATGTCCCACATCGCCTTCGAGTTGACCTCGCCGCCCTCGGTGTCGGTGACCGACTGCACGACCGACGAGAAGTCGACCTGCATTGA
>JAUNRO010000233.1 GCA_030544185.1 Propionibacteriaceae bacterium
GGCACCGTCGATGCCCACATCGCGGCCGATCAGCTGTGACTCCCGATCCTCGCCCGGATATCCCTGGTTGGCATCCACCAGCCGGCCCGCCCGGCGATGCCCGACCTCGTGATCGTTGAGGGTCTCCCCCTCGGCCTCCGGCTCCCGCTCGGGTTCTTCCTGCTTGATGCGCTGCTCAAGGGTTTCCCCCTGCCTCATCTCGGCGGCGGTATTGCCGAATCCCTCGGCCACCGACCAATCGTCGGGCGGGATATAGCCCTCCTCCATGGGGTCCACGGGTCCGCGATCGACCAGGGTCCGATCAGGCTCCATCTGATCGAGTTGTTCGGACCCATCAGGGACCATTTCGTCAATGAACTGGTCGTTGTCGCTGCTCATGGCCCCATGATTCCACCCCCACCCGAAATGGTCACCAGGGGCACGGCGGAGGCGGCTGTGGCCATGCCGCATCGGCGTCGTTTTCCACATTTGCGGGACGAAGGTTGGTCAAGTGAACTATTTTTGGCGCATGGGGCAGGGGGACCACATGCCCAAGGGGCACGGCGCGGCGCCTCCAACGGGATTTCCGGAGGCGTTCACCAATAGCTTTCGTGGCATGATGCTGGGCATGCTGCTCGGGGACGTGCGGAACCCGAGCGAGTCCACGCTGCAATCAGGCCCGGCGGCCCATCAACTGTGCTGGACCCTCGATGCGCTCATCCGGCACCGCTTGCACACGCGCGCCCGCGAACGAGACGGGGAGTTCGATCCCACCGATCCCGTGCCTGCGCCCACCGATCACATCCGCGTCGGCCTGTTGCGCTGGGGCACGGTCACCCGCGGTTGGAAGGCGCACAGCCCGATCGACGGCTGGCTCGCAGGATTGCCCGCGCTCGCCGATGACCGGGGACCGACGCCGGTGATCGATGCCGCCTGGACCGACCTGACCGAGGGCCGCCCGCTCTCGAGCCACGATTTCCGGGACTCCTCGGTGCTGTTCCGGACCCTGCCGATCGCCGCGTCAGCCGTGGTCGCCGATCCCGACCTGATCGCTGGATGGTGCTCCGCAGCCGGCAGTATGACCCACGGTCATCCCGAGGCGTGGAGCACCGCCGCCTTCCTCGGCGTGCTCACCGGCAGCCATCTCGCGGACGTTTTCTGCTCCGGGCCCTGGGTGCCGCTCGACCTGCTGGCTCCGATTCGGTGGTTCCTGCGGAGTACGCCGGGGCATCCCCTGCTCGACCGCCTGCTCCCGGCGATCAGCGAGGCCCAATGGTCGCCCCACGCCCTGGCTGCGCTCGTGCCCGATGACACCGCGGCATCCGTCCTGGCCGGCGCTCTCTATCTGTTCCGCCACGCGCGCAACGCGCGGCCGCAGGAGGTCCGGGCCCTCGCGACCAACACTGGCTCGCCCACCGCCGTCGCCAGCATCACCGGTGCGCTCATCGGCTTGGAACAGGGTCTGCGTTGGCTCGATGCCGGCGAGCTGAGTCGCCACGAGCTGTCCTGGGCCCTCGACGCCCTCGCCCGCGACTATTGCGTCACGATCTGGTCGCCGCCCGCGTTCGACGACGAGATGGACGTGCTCGACGAGATGGCCCATCGCTATCCCTGGACCTAAGACCTAAGACCGAGCACGACAATTCGACACACAGATGCCGCAGTGCGGCCTCCTCGGCCCGCCACTGCGGCATCGGCGTCAAGCCACCTGGGTCAGCGCTGCATGCGGCGAGTGATCTGCTCGCGCACTCCCGGCGGCAGGTGACCCGCAGCGCGCTCGATGGCGTCATAGGACTGGGCGCCGCGCGCCTCCAGCTCACGCTGATGCCTCGCCTGCTCGTCCTCGGCGCGGCGGCGCTGCGCCTGCCGCTCCTGAGCCGCCCGCTGCTCGCGTTCCAGACGCTCCTCGCGCTCGTCCGGGGTCTCGTCCGAGCCGGTCTCCCGGGCATACTGGGCCTCTTGGCCAGTGAGCAGGGCGCCCTGGATCTCGCGGGACAGTTCGCCCAGCGCGCCGGGGTTGTTCGGCAGCATGAGCACATTGGACCGGCCGTTGCGGGCGACGTCCTGGAGGGTGTCGAAATACTGCGTCATCAGCAGCAGGTGCTCGGCGGTCGCCTCGATGCCGGCGGCGCGCAGCATCTCATACTGCTCCGCGATGCCCATCGCGATCGCCTTCCGCTGGGCGGCCACACCCTCACCCTGCAGGCGCCGGGCTTCGGCCTCGGCCTGAGCCTGGGTGACGCGCTTGATCTTGTCCGCCTCGGCCAGCGACTGGGCGGCGTCGCGCTCACGCTGCGCGGCGTTGATGGAGTTCATCGAGTCACGCACCCGGGGATCGGGGGAGATATCGGTGACCAGCGTGTTGACGATCCGGAAGCCATATTCGGCCATCGACTGCGAGAGCCGCTGCTCCACCGTGGTGGCGATATCGTCCTTGGACTCGAACGCGGTGTCGAGGGTGAGCGTCGACAGCGCGGAGCGGACGGTGTCGAACACATAGGAGCGGATCTGCTCCTCGGGATCGGACAACCGATAATACGCATCCACGACCGCGTGCTGATCCACGACGTATTGCACCGCGACGGGGATCGTCACGAAGACGTTGTCCTTGGTCTTGGTCTCGATATTGACCTCGAGCTGCTTGACCCGCAGCGAGATCGGTTTGGTGATGCTGTCGATGAACGGCATCTTCGTGTTCAGGCCCGGCCCCGCCACGCGGCGGAACTTGCTGAACCGCTCGATGATCACGTTCTCCTGGGTTTTCACCTGGAAGAAGATGCTGGTCCGCAAGCCGCCGAACAGCAGCACGCCCAGCACGATGGCGATGATCAGAATGACAATGATGACTTCAAAGCCCATGACGGCCTTTCACAACAGACGGCGATGGTCAGGGGGTCGCACTTCCACGGTAGGTGGCCCGGCCAAACGGGCGTGGCGCGTGGGGCATGCCCTCCGGTTCCAACCTAGCCCAGCCGGGGCCACGCCCGTCCAAACCGGGGGCGGGCCGGACGGTTGTGCCTACACTCTGGCGCGTGAAACCCCCCGTCGCGTACGCCCAGATCGGCTCCGGGAACTATGCCGCGCTCGTCGCGCTGATGGCCGTGGTCGTGGTTCTGTCCAATATCGGTGGTTCGAAGGGTGTCGTCTTCGGCCCGATCATTACCGATGGCGGCTTCTTCCTGTTTCCCCTGGCATACATTTGCGGCGACATCATCACCGAGCTCTATGGCGCGAAGGCCGCCCGCCGCGCAATTCTCACCGGCTTCGCCGCGAGCGTGCTGGCGGTGATCACCTATTGGATCGTGATCGCCTTGCCGGGCTTCGACGACGGCTACGGGCTCGCGAAGCAGCAGGCCCTCGAGACCGCCCTCGGCCCGGTCTGGCAGATCGTGCTCGCCAGCGTTCTCGGCTTCCTCGCCGGCCAGAACCTCAACACGCTGGTGATGTCGGCGATGAAGAAGCGCCACAACGAGCGCGGGCTGTTCGCCCGGATGATCAGCTCCACCGGTCTCGGTGAGTTCGTCGACACGCTGGTGTTCTGCACGGTCGCCGCCACCGCGATCGGCATCACGACCGTGGGCCAGTGGGCGAATTACACGTTCTTCGGATTCCTCTACAAGACGCTGCTGCAATATGCGCTCATGCCGGTCACGGCGTGGGTCATCGCGCGCCTCAAGCGCTACGAACCGACCTATCAGGCCGCTCTCGCCACCGCATCCTGAGGTTCAGTCGGTCACCTTGTCCGGCCCATAGAACCGGCCGAGGAATTCCGTGCGGAACGCCTCGAATTCGCCGTGGTCGATCGCATCGCGAATCTGGTCGACCAGCCGCAGCGTGAAGCGCTCGTTGTGGATCGTCGCCAGCGTGAACACGAGGAGTTCCTTCGCTTTGAACAGGTGATGGAGGTATGCCCGGGTGTAGTTCCGGCACGTGTAGCAGTCGCAGCCCTCATCGATCGGCGCGAAATTGCGTCGATTGCGCGCCGTGTCCACGTTGAACCGCCCGTCCGGGGCATAGAGAGCCGCGTTGCGCGCGACCCGTGACGGCTGGACGCAGTCGAAGGTGTCGGCGCCGGCGGCGATCGCCGCGAACAGGTCGTCGGGCTCGGAGATCCCGAGCAGGTGCCGGGGCCGATCCTCCGGCAGTTCCCCGGTCACCCACCCCACGATCCGGCCGAGGTTCTCCTTCTCCAGCGCGCCGCCGATGCCGAACCCGTCGAAGCGCTGGCCGTCGACCTCCATCGCGCCCAGGTCCCGGGCGGCCTTGCGCCGCAGGTCCTCGTACTGCGCCCCCTGGAGCACCCCGAACAACGCCTGATAGGGCTTGCCGACGCGCTCGTCGGTGAGCCGCCGGTGCTCGGCGAGACAGCGCTCCGCCCAGCGCCGCGTACGCTCCAGCGACTCGACCTGATAGTCGCGGGTGTTCATCAGCGTGGTCAGCTCATCGAACGCGAACATGATGTCGGCGCCGATCTGATGCTGGACCTGCATCGACACCTCGGGGGTGAAGCGGTGCAGCGACCCGTTCAGATGCGACTTGAACGTCACCCCGTCGTCGTCGACCTGCGACAGCCGCTCCTTGCCCCCGGCGGTCGCGGCGTCGTCCTCGGCGCGCTCGACGCTCATCGCGATGACCTTCTTGAACCCGGAGCCGAGACTCATCACCTGAAAGCCGCCGGAGTCGGTCAACGTCGGGCCGGGCCAGTTCATGAACCGCCCGAGACCGCCGGCCTCGTCCAGGATGTCGGCGCCGGGCTGGAGATAGAGGTGGTACGCGTTCGCGAGCAGCGCCTGCGCCCCGAGCTCGGCCATCGTCTCCGGCATCACGGCCTTGACGGTGGCCTGGGTGCCCACCGGGATGAACGCCGGGGTGCGGATCGTGCCGTGCGGGGTGGTGATGATCCCCGTACGCCCGCCGCGGTCAGCCAGCCGCGTACCGATCTCGAACCCGAATCCGTCTGCCACGGCGATCCACCCTAGACCAATCAGCCAGCACCGCCCTGCCCGGAGTCATCCAGAACCGATCGGATGCGCACCAGCGGAATCATCGACGCGAACAATAGGACGAGAGACCCCAGAGCCGCCCACCAATAAATGCGGACACCCCCAGCAACGAAATAGCTGATCAAGAGAATTCCCGGGAGGGATAAAGAGAGCGTCCAGGTCGCCCGTCGATGCAACCAGGAATTGACGAACGCCACATTCTCAGGGGTTCTGAGAATGTGGCGATTCGCCAACCCCACACCCTCACCCTCATGCGCTTTCCCGCGATAGGCCTGATAGTGCACAAAGAGGCCCGTCAGGAAAACGATCACC
>JAUNRO010000234.1 GCA_030544185.1 Propionibacteriaceae bacterium
TGAGGTCGAGCCCGCCGTCGTCACCGCGGCAATATCCCGCCTCGGTCACGGTGATCGTGATGATCGCCAGCTCGGGCTGGGTCCAGTAGTCCAGCCAGGCCTCGTGGTCGGTCGCCTGGTGGAGGGCGGTGATCGCACCGATCACCTCGGCCTGATCGCCGTCGGCACCGCGGACCAGCAGGGTGTATGCCCCACCTTGGCCGGTCAGCGTGTCGACGAGGGCCGAGTCCCGGCCGGCGAACTCCGCGTACCCCCACTGCGCAGCATCCGGCGCGTGCTCGGTGAACCAGGCCTGGTGGGCGCGGTGGAAGTTGCCGAGGCCGAGGTGCAGCAAGCGCACCGGCGCGGCGGGCCGGGCATCGGCGCGGCTGATCCGGGGCGTCATCGGGTCGCCTCCTCAGCATCGAGCCGGAACACCTCACGCGGGTTGACCGCGACGAGATCGTGCAGCGTCTCGGCGGCCTCGTCGATCTCCAGGCGATGCTCGACCACGAGCTCGGCGAGGGCCGCGGCGTCCAGGCGGCGCGACATGTCGTGGCGCGCAGGGATCGAGCAGAATGCGCGCGTGTCGTCAATGAAGCCCGAGGACCGCGTGAAGCCCGCAGCCTCGGTCGACTTGCGGAACCGTTTGATCGCGTCCGGGGAGTCGAGGAACCACCACGGCACCCCGAGATAGACCGACGGATAGAACCCGGCGAGCGGGGCGAGCTCGCGGCTGAACGTCGTCTCGTCCATGGTGAACAGCACGACCTTGAAGTTCGGGTGGGCACCATAGGCCGACAGCATCGGCTGCAGCGCCCGTGTCGCCTCCACCGCGATGGGGATGTCGGCGCCGACGTCGGCGCCGAACCGCTGGAAGGTTTCGGCGTGGTGGTTGCGGAACACAGCCGGATGCAGCGTCATCGTGAGCCCGTCGTCACAGGCCATCCGCGCCATCTCGGTCACCATCCCCCGGCGCAGCACCGCGCACTCGTCGGGGCCGAGCTTGTCCCCGCGCGCGTCGATGTAGAGCCGTTCGGCCTCGGCCGGGGACAGCACGACCGTGCCCAGGTCGGCGTGCGAGTGGTCGGTGGAGACGGCGCCGCGCTCCTTGAAGTAGGCCCGGCGGTTCTCCATGGCCGCGACGAAGCCGGCATAGCTGTCCACGTCGATCCCGGTCAGCTCCCCGAGCTCGTCGATGAGCTCGTTCCAGTCCGGCAGCGCCGGCTCCAGGAACCGGTCGGGACGGAAGGTGGGGACGACCTGCCGGGCGTACCCCTCGGCGCGCAGCGCGCTGTGGTAGCGCAGATCGTCGAGCGGTGCGTCGGTGGTCGCGAGGACCGTGATGTCAAACTGCTCCATCAGCGCCCGCGGCCTGGCCGACGGCTGGTCGATCCAGGCGGCGATGGTGTCGTAGATCTGATCGGCCGTCTCCGCCGACGGACGGACGCGCACGCCGAAGATGTCGACCGCCTGCGCCTCGAACCAATAGCGCATGGGGGTGCCGCGGAAGACCGGCCAGTGCTCGCAGAACGCGCGGAATGCCGCACGGGACTCGGCCTCGGTGAGCGGTTCGGCCTCGCGGCCGCGGCCGAACTGGGCCAGATCGAGCCCGCTCGCATGCAGCAGCCGCAGGATGTAGTGATCGGGCGTCAACAGCAGCGACGTCGGGTCGGTGAACGGGATGTCCTCGGCGATCCACTCCGGCGGGACGTGACTGTGCGGCGAGATGATCGGCAGGTCCGCCACCTGGGCATAGAGCTCACGAGCGACAGCCCTCGTGGCGGGCTCCGCTGGGAACAGTCGGTCGGGATGCAGCTCGAGGGGTCGGTCGCTCATGGGGTCACCCTGCCGGGGATTCGCGGCTGTTGCCACCGGTTGCCGGGGGTTTCCGCAGGGTACGCCGGGTCTACGCTGGAGGGACGACCGGGCGTACCTCTAGGAGGAGCGATGAACATCACCTGCGAGACAATCGGCGGGCCGCACCAGCAGGTCACCGCAGAAGAACTCGACGGGCTGGTCGCCCGGCAGCTCGCAGAGGTGCCGTTGGAGGGCAAGAGGGTCGTGCTGGTGATCCCGGACGGCACGCGCAGCTGCCCGCTCCCGCTGCTGTTGCGCACGATGCACCGGCACCTGGTCGACCGGGCCGGCGAGGTGACCGCGGTCATCGCGCTGGGGACGCACTCCTATATGGAGCCCGACGAGATCGCGCGCATGGTCGGCGCGACCGGTGACGAGGACCCGGAGACGCAGGTCAAGGAGACCTATCCGGGGATGCGGATCGTGAACCACGAGTGGGCCGACCCGGACATGCTCGTCCAGGTCGGAACGATCCCGGCGGCGCGGATCGCCGAGCTGTCGGAGGGCCGGCTGGAGCAGGACGCCAACATCGTGATCAACCGCCACGTCGTCGAGTCGGACTATGCGATCGTCGTCGGCCCCGTATTCCCGCACGAGGTGGTGGGGATCTCGGGAGGCAACAAATACTTCATTCCGGGGGTAGCGTCCCAGGAATTCATCGACATGACCCACTGGGTCGGGGCGCTGATCACCAGCTATTCGATCATCGGGACCACGGGCATCACCCCGGTGCGGGCGATGATCGAGGGCGCGGCGCTGATCCCGACGACCCGGCTGGCGCTGTGCCTCGTCGTGCAGTCCGGCTCGGGCGAGATCGAGGCTGCGGCGTTCGGCACCGCGGAGGACGCCTGGGCCGCCGCGGCGGAGATCGCGGCGGAGACCCATGTGAACTATGTCGAGCAGCCGTTCCAGCGGGTGATCTCGTGCATGCCCACGCGTTATGAGGACATCTGGACCGCGGCAAAGGGGTTCTATAAACTCGAGCCGGCCGTGGCGGACGGCGGTGAGGTCGTGATCTATGCCCCGCACGTCACCGAGGTGTCGGAGACCCACCACGAGATCTATGACATCGGTTATCACTGCCGCGACTATTTCGTGAAGCAGTGGGACAAGTTCTCCGGGATCCACTGGGGGGTGCTCGCGCACTCGACCCATCTGCGCGGCCAGGGCACCTATGACGCCGAGACCGGCGAGGAGAAGCTGCGGCTGCGGGTGACCCTGGCCACGCGGATCCCGCGCGAGGTGTGTGAGTCGATCAACCTCGGCTATCTCGATCCGGACGAGGTCGACCTCGAGGTGCTGGCGCAGGAGGAAGGCACCGTCGTGATCCCCAACGCCGGGGAGATCCTCTATCGGCTGCGCGAGTCGTAATTTCTAGCGGCCGGGCGCCGGGCCCGTCGAATCCCGGACGACCAGCCGCATCGGCACCACGATGGGGCCGTCGTGCTGCCACTTCGCGCCGGCCGCGAGGGCGATGACGTTCGAGGTCGCCAGCGCCCCGAGCTGCAGCATGGGGGCGCCGATGGACGTGAGTCCCGGCGTGACCAGCCCGGCGGGCATGGTGTTGTCGATCCCGATGATGCTCAGCCGCTCCGGCACAGTGATCCCCATCGCGCCGAGCGCGTGCATGAGCCCGATCGCCATCATGTCGTTGTAGGCCATGATCGCCGTCGCCCGGGATCCGAGCACCTCGTCGGTCGCAGCGCGGCCTCCAGACACCGTGGGGGCCGTGGCCGGGATCCGCACGACGTTGAGCTCCAATTCCAGCGCGGCCTCCCGCATCGCGCGCCAGCGGATGCCGTCGGTCCAGGAGTTCTCTGGCCCGGCCAGATAGCCGATGCGGGTGTGGCCGAAGGATGCGAGATGCTCGACCGCCCGGCGGACTCCCCGACCGTTGTCCGGCACCACCCCCGCCAGACCGGACGCGGCCCGGTTGACGAGCACGAGCGGGACCTGTTTCGCGAGCATCCGCAGCTGCTGGTCGGACAGGCGTGGGCTTGCGAGCACGGCTCCGACCAGCGATGGGATCAGGCGGTTCAGATGATCCTTCTCCCGCTCGCCCGACTCCTGGGTATCAAGCAGCACCAACGACTGCCCGCGCTCGCTCGCGGCGCTCTCGGCCCCACGGATCACACCGAAGTAGGCAGGGTTGGTGATATCGGAGACCGCCAACGCGATCAGGTGATTGTCCCGGCGGGTGACCGGCGGCGTCGGGAGGTCGGCGTGATAGCCCAGGCGCTCTGCCACCTCGCGCACGTGGTGGGCCATCCGCGCACTCACGCGGCCGGGGCGGGAGAACACCCGGCTCACGGTCGAGGCGCTGACCCCGGCCACCTCCGCAACGTCATAGATCGTGACCGAGCGGGGAATCGGGGGCCCCGTAACGGCTGGGGCTTCATTGCTCACGAATCCAGTCAACACCAAGACGCCGACACTATGGGCAACTCTTGGCAACACGTTCCCGGCTCGGAGCGCAGCGTGCCGCGATCTGGGGTTCGGGCGGCTGGCGGGCAGTGCCAGACTGGGCGGTGTGGAGCTGACCGCCGAAACCAGAGCCCTGTTCGACCGCGTCGCGCAGCAGTTGCCCGCCACCGGCCGGCTCGGCGTGGCCTATTCGGGCGGGGTCGATTCGGCGACATTGGTGGCTGTTGCGGTGCGTGCACTCGGGGCTGGGCGGGTGGTCGCGGTGCTGGGGGTGTCGCCGTCCCTGGCCGCCTCAGAGCGGGCCATCGCACACCGGGTCGCGGCCGATATCGGGGCCGAGGTCGTGGAGATCGAGACGCACGAGGGTGCCCGGCCGGATTATGTCGCGAACGGGCCCGATCGGTGTTTCCACTGCAAGGACGAGCTGTTCAGCGCGATCTCGGAGTCGGCCGTCGCGGACTTGGGGCTGAGCGCCGTCGCCTATGGGGAGAATGCCGACGATGCCGTCCGTCCCGATCGGCCGGGCGCGCGGGCCGCCGGGGAGCACGGTGTGCTGCGCCCGCTCGCGGCGGCGGGCTTGTCGAAGGACCAGGTGCGGGAGCTCGCGCGCGGGCTCGGGCTCGCGGTGGCGGACAAGCCCGCCGCGCCCTGCCTCGCGTCGCGGATCCCGCATCACTCACCGGTGACCGCGGAGAAGCTCGCACAGGTGGAACAGGCCGAGGCTGCGGTCCGGGCGCTGGGGTTGAGCGACTGCCGGGTGCGCCATCACGGGGAGGTGGCCCGGGTCGAGGTGCCGGTCGACGAGCTCGGTCTCGTCGTCGCGCGGCGCGCGGAGGTGCTCGGCGCCGTGCGGGGAGCGGGGTTCCGGTTCGTGGCTGTCGACCTCGCGGGGATCCAGTCCGGGGCGTTCACGCTGCCACTCGTGCGGGTCCAGGATCGTCGTGGTTGAGCGGGGTGCGGGGTCGGCGAGCCACGGCAATGCGGTCCCGGACATCAACCTC
>JAUNRO010000235.1 GCA_030544185.1 Propionibacteriaceae bacterium
GACCGACGAGTCGCTGCACCTCGGCGACTTCGAGAAGGCGTGCCGGGCGGAGGCGATGTTCCTGCAGAGGCTCGGCGATGGGTGATCCGGACGAGGCGCGGCCGGGTGATGCCGAGGCCGGGCGCACTGAGCAGCCGAAGCGCCCCCGCGGCCCGCGCGGCTATCGGGTCCCGGTGTTCGAGGGCTGGATCGACCGCCAGATCCGGGAGGCGATGGAGCGCGGCGAGTTCGACAACCTGCCCGGGGCCGGCCAGCCGATCCCCAACCTCGACGACACCGATGAGAACTGGTGGATCAAGGCGAAGCTCGCCCGCGAGGGCCTCAAGCCGCCGCTGCCCAATGCCCTGGCGCTGCGCCGCGAGGTGGAGGAGATCCAGCGCACGCTCGCCGATGTGCGCAGCGAGACGCAGGCCCGCGAGATCATCGCCGACCTCAACGCCCGAGTCCGCGAACTCTATCTCCACAGCGATCGCGGGCCGCTGATCGTCGTCCGGACCGTTGCCGTCGAGCCCGCCATCGAGCAGTGGCGCCGGCGTCGGCAGGGCCCGTGACGCAGCGCACCTGCTCGTCTGGTCCGTTCCACCTGGCTGATCCCGGCTCACGGCTCGGCCCGACACCCGGCCACCCGTCGCGAAGGCGCTAGGCTGGCCGGGTGCCTCGCTCCGAGAAGAAAGTGTCGCCATGGTGCGCCCGGACGGCCGGTTGACGCACGAGCTTGATCCCCAGGATCGAGGCCCCCAGGACGCCTGCGGGGTGTTCGGCGTCTATGCGCCGGGCGAAGAGGTTGCGAAGCTCACCTATTTCGGGCTCTATGCCCTGCAGCACCGCGGACAAGAATCCGCGGGCATCGCCGTTTCCAACGGTCGCCAGATCATGGTCTTCAAGGACATGGGGCTGGTCTCCCAGGTCTTCGACGAGGCCACCCTGAACTCGCTTTCGGGCCACGTCGCCATCGGCCACGCCCGCTATTCCACGACCGGGGCGAGCGTATGGCACAACGCCCAGCCGACCTTCCGTTCCACTCGTGACGGTGGGCTGGCGCTGGGTCACAACGGGAACCTGACGAATACCGATGAGCTCGAGGCGTGGCTCAACGAGCGGACCAGCAACGGGGTCGACCTGCCGCACAAGGAGCGGATGGACTCGACCAACGACACCTCGCTCATCACCGCGCTCATGGGCACCTTCGCCGATCTCGACACCGAGGCCGCCGCGCTGGAGGTCCTGCCGCGACTCGAGGGCGCGTTCTGCTTGGTGTTCATGGACAACAACACCCTCTATGCCGCCCGCGATCCGCAGGCCATCCGGCCGCTGGCGATCGGCCGGCTCGATCGCGGCTGGGTCGTCGCGTCGGAGACCGCCGCGCTCGACATCGTCGGCGCCAGCTATGTCCGCGACGTCGAGCCGGGCGAACTGGTCACGATCGGCGCCCACGGCGTGCGGTCGACCCGGTTCGCGACACCGCGGCCCAAGGCGTGCCTCTTCGAATATGTCTATCTGTCCCGCCCCGACACCCTCCTCAACGGCCGCCGCGTGCACAACGTCCGGGTGAAGATCGGCAAGATCCTGGCCAGGGAGCATCCCGCCGAGGCGGACCTGGTCATCCCGACTCCCGAATCGGGGACGCCCGCGGCGATCGGTTTCGCTGCGGAATCCGCAATCCCCTATGGCCAGGGATTGGTCCGCAACGCCTATGTGGGGCGCACGTTCATCCAACCCAGCCAGACCATCCGCCAACTCGGCATCCGGCTCAAACTCAACCCCCTGCGCGACGTGGTCGCTGGGCGCCGCCTCGTCGTGGTCGACGACACGATCGTGCGCGGCAACACCCAGCGCCAGGTGGTGGCGATGCTGCGCCAGGCGGGCGCCCGCGAGGTGCACGTGCGGATCTCCTCGCCGCCGGTGGAGTGGCCCTGCTTCTATGGGATCGACTTCGCCACCCGCTCGGAGCTGCTCGCCCCGGGGATGAGCGTGACCGAGATGTGTGCCGCGATCGGTGCGGACTCGCTCGGTTTCCTGTCGCTGGACGGCCTGATCCAGACCACCCACAAGCCGGCGAACGAGCTGTGCCGGGCCTGCTTCGACGGCGAATATCCCGTGCGCCTGCCGCCCATGCGCCACGGCGAGCTGGAGTCCTGGCGCACGGACGATGGCGGGGCCTATCGATTGGCGCCGGTGAGCGCCGTCCAGCCGATGCTCGAGGAAGAGGACGACGATGACGATGACTGACTCGACAGGCTCCGGGAGTGCGTACGCCCGAGCCGGCGTCGACATCGAGGCCGGGGATCGTGCGGTCGAGCTGATGAAGGCCTCGGTCGCCAAGACCCACCGCCCAGAGGTGCTCGGTGGGCTGGGTGGGTTCGCCGGATTTTTCGACGCCTCGACTCTCGCGGCCTATCGGCACCCGGTCCTCGCCACCTCGACCGACGGCGTCGGCACGAAGGTCGCGATCGCCCAGGCGATGGATGTCCACAACACGATCGGCTTCGATCTGATCGGCATGCTCGTCGACGATCTCGTGGTGGTGGGGGCGCAGCCGTTGTTCGTGACCGACTACATCGCGTGCGGCAAGGTCGTGCCGGAGCGGATCGCTGCGATCGTCAGTGGCATCGCCGAGGCCTGTGTGGTCGCCGGCGCAGCCCTGCTCGGGGGCGAGACCGCGGAGCACCCGGGCCTGCTGGGCCCAGACGACTATGACATCGCCGGGGCGACCACCGGCGTGGTGGAAAAGGAGCGGATCCTCGGTCCCCATCGCGTACGCCCGGGCGACCGCCTGGTGGCGATGGCCTCCTCCGGCCTGCACTCCAACGGCTATTCGCTCGTCCGCCACGTCCTGCTGACCGAGGCGGGCTGGGCGCTGGACCGCGAGGTGCCGGAGCTGGGACGCCTGCTCGGTGAGGAATTGCTGGAGCCCACCCGCGTCTATGCCCAGGACTGCCTGGAGCTGGCCGACACCGTCGATGTCCGGGCCATGAGCCACGTCACCGGCGGCGGGCTGGCGAACAACCTGGCACGCGTCCTGCCGGATTCGGTCAGCGCCGTCGTCGACCGCTCGACGTGGCAGCCCGGGCCGATCTTCTCGCTCGTCCAGCAGGTCGGCAGGATCTCCCAGCCGGACATCGAGGCAACGCTCAACATGGGTGTCGGGATGATCGCGCTCGTGTCCTCCGACGATGCCGACAAAGCCGTGAAACACCTTGTCCAGCGAGGAATTCCGGCTTGGATCGCCGGCGAGGTGACCGAATCGCCCGGGGGGACGGTCGCCATGCAGGGAGGTCATCCCGGCTGACCCGCGTCGCTCCTTCCTGCCTGTGACCATGGCCCTCGGCAACATCGCAGAGGGTTCCGGACTCACCTTGGATGCGGGCGTTTCATTGGGTAGCCTGTCCCCACGACAGTTAACCAATAAGTGCCGCGGCTTGCCCGCGAGCTGACATGCGAGGGGGTCGACCCAATGGGGCGCGGCCGTGCAAAGGCGAAGCAGACCAAAGTTGCTCGCGAGTTGAAGTACCGTTCGATCGATACGGACTTCTCCTCGCTGGAACGTGAACTGCGTGGCGAGTCCAAGGACTACGCCGAAAAGGTGGACCAGACCGACATCCCGGACGCATATGCCGATCTGGCAGAGCGCTACGAGACCCTCGACGACGATTACGAGGATCTGCGCAAGTCTGGTTGACCGCCGGTGATCCAACGCGCCTGGCATCCCGACCTGTTGGTCGGCTTCGAGCAGTGCCTGCTGCCGTTGGACCTTGTCGAGAACTCCCTCGGTGGTGATCCTGCCGAGGACTTCTCGGCTGTCCTGGTCAGGCCCGTGCAGCGGCCCGGAACGAACCGGGCCGTTCTCTATGTGCACGGCTGGAACGATTATTTCTTCCAGGCGCACTTGGCGGACTTCTGGGCCGAGCAGGGCTATGACTTCTATGCCCTGGACCTGCGCCGCTATGGGCGGTCCTGGCGGGAGGGCCAGCTCCGGGGGTTCACGACCGATCTCCGCGAGTATTTCGAGGAGCTCGACCTGGCCGTCGCCGAGCTGCGGGCCGATCACGATCACCTTGTGTTGATGGGCCACTCGACCGGTGCCCTGACCGCGGCGCTCTATGCGCACGGGCATCCCGGTGAGTTCGACGCGCTGGTGCTCAACTCGCCGTGGCTCGATCTTCAGGGTGGGCCGCTGGCGCGCACGCTCGGGCCGTTGATCAAGTCCCTGGGTGGGCAGCGGCCCACGACGATCCTGCCGCTGCCGGACTCCGGCTTCACGCGGAAGACCCTGCACGTCAACGAGGGCGGCGAATGGGACTATGACCTCGCGCTCAAGTCCGGCGCGGTCTCACCGATCCGGGTCGGCTGGCTCAAGGCGGTCTTCCAGGGTCATGCCCGCGTGGCGGCAGGGCTGGCGATCACGTGTCCGGTGCTCGTGCTGTGCTCGAGTCGCTCCGACTTCTCCCGCAAGTGGTCCGAGGCGATGCGCGCCGCCGACGTCGTGCTCGATGTGGACCAGATCGCCACGCGCGCGGTCCGGCTGGGGCCCATCGTGACGGTGGCCCGGATCGACGGGGCCGTCCACGACGTGGTGCTCTCCACCCCCGACGTCCGCGCCCGCGTGTTCGCCGAGATCACCCGCTGGCTCCGGGCGTACGCCCCGGTGGGAGCGTCCACCCGCGGCTGACGGATTCGCTGGTGGTCAGTACTGGCGTGCGGCCCGGACCGCCTGACCGCCATAGCCCGAGCCGAACAACACCGCATGCACCAGCAGCGGGTGCAGTTGATGCAGCGGGATCAGGTCCTGCCAGTCCGGCGGGAGGCCTGCGCTCTCGGCGTACGCATCGAGGGTCCTCGGCAACTGCCGGCTGCCGAACAGGGCCAGCATCGCGAGGTCGGTGATCGGATGCCCGCCGTGCGCGGCGGGGTCGATGAGCGTCCAGCCGCCGGGGGTGATGATGACGTTGCCGGACCACAGGTCGCCGTGGATCCGGCCCGGCGGCCGGTCGTCATCGAACTCCCCGGCCTCCAGGCGCTCGCACAGGGCGCTGATCAGCTCGTGCCCGCGGGCGTCGAGACTGCCGCCTGCCCGCGCCTGGTCAGCGAACGGTCGGACGCGGTGACGGGCATAGAACGTGCCCCACGTCGGCTCGGTGCGGTTGTCCTGGGGCAGCGGCCCGATATATGCCTGGGTGCCCGCGCCCGGCGGCGGTGCGCCCCAGCCGCCGGCCCCCGCCGCGTGCGTGCGGGCCAAGTCGCGACCGAACCGTTCTGCATCC